>JBOHIT010000812.1:0-3357 GCA_050726155.1 Bradyrhizobium sp. | reverse complement strand
GTATTGAACTCGAAGATGATCGCCTATCCGTTCCGCATCCTGCAATGCTGCCTCGTCACCGACGGCGGCGGCGCGCTGATCCTCACCTCGGCCGACCGTGCCAAGGATTTCCCGAACAAGCCGGTCTATATCCTCGGCACCGGCGAGAGCGTGGAAACGCCGATGGTCAGCCAGATGGAGACGTTCAACTCCTCGCGCGCCTTCAAGACCGCGGGACCGCTTGCGTTCAAGGAGGCCGGCATCGCCCACAAGGACGTCGATCATCTCATGATCTACGACGCCTTCGCGCATCTGCCGCTGTTCGGCCTCGGCGATCTCGGCTTCATGCCGCATGAAGAGACCGGCAAGTTCATCGCCGACGGCAACACCCGGCCGGGCGGCAAGCTGCCGCTCAACACAAATGGCGGCGGTCTGAGCTACATGCATTCGGGCATGTACGGCATGTACGCGCTGCAGGAAAGCGTGCGGCAAATGCGCGGCGTCGCGCCGGCCCAGGTCAAGGACGCGAAAATCTCGGTCTGTCACGGTGTCGGCGGCATGTTCGCGGCGTCAGGCACGATCATCTTTACGAACGAGAAGTAATCACGTCGTTCATTCCGGGTCCCCGCTGCGCGTGCCCCGGAATGACGACGACAACGGGAGGACCACCATGGCCAAATCGCTGCAGGACAAAGTCATCATCGTCACCGGCGCGGGCCGCGGCATCGGCCGCGAGATCGCGCTGCTCTGCGCGGCCGAAGGCGCCAAGGTCGTGGTCAACGATCCCGGCGGCTCCGCCGACGGCGCGGGCTCCAGCGCCGCCCCCGCCGAAGAGGTGGTCGAGGAGATCAAGAAGCGCGGCGGCACGGCGGTTGCCAATTTCGAGTCGGTGGCGGAAGCGATCCCCGCCAGCAAGATCGTGAAGACGGCGACCGATCATTTCGGCCGGCTTGACGGCGTCGTCAACAATGCCGGCATCCTGCGCGACATGATCTTCCACAAGATGAGCGTCGAGGCCTTCGAGTCCGTTATCAAGGTGCATCTGATGGGCTCGTTCTATGTCAGCCACGCCGCGGCGCGGCTGTATCGCGAGCAGGAGAGTGGCTCGTTCGTCCACTTCACCTCGACCTCGGGCCTGATCGGCAATTTCGGCCAGGCCAATTACGCGGCCGCCAAGCTCGGTATCGTCGGGCTGTCGAAATCGATCGCGCTCGACATGGGCCGCTTCAACGTGCGCTCGAACTGCGTTTCGCCGTTCGCGTGGACCCGCATGATCGGCACCATCCCGACCGAGACCGACGCCGAGAAGGCGCGGGTCGAGAAGATCAAGCAGATGGGCCCGGAGAAGATCGCGCCGATGTGTGCCTATCTGCTCAGCGATCTTGCCAAGGACGTGACCGGACAAATCTTCGGTGTGCGCATGAACGAGATTTTCCTGTTCAGCCAGAACCGGCCGGTGCGCTCGGTACAGCGGAGCGAAGGCTGGACGCCGCAGAGCATCGCCGAACACGGCATGCCGGCGCTCAAGGGATCGTTCTACAAGCTCGACCGCTCGGCGGATATTTTCCCCTGGGATCCGATCTGAGGTTGACCGGCATTGCGAGCGAAGCGAAGCAATCCATTCCTCCGCGCGGCGGTTGAGATGGATTGCTTCGTCGCTTCGCTCCTCGCAATGACGGTTACCCGCTGTTCCGCAACCCCGCCGAGACGCCGTTGATGGTGATCTGAATGCCGCGCAGCACCTGCTCGTCGGGGTTTTGCGCGCGGTGCTCCTTCAATAATTCCACTTGCACATGGTTCAGCGGATCGAGATAGGGAAAGCGATTGCGGATCGAGCGTTCGAGCAACGGGTTACTCTGCAGCAATCGCTCCTGCTGCATGATCTTCAGCAGCAAATCGATGCAGCTATGCCATTCCTCGCGGATACGGCCGAAAATCTTCTCGCGCAGCGCCACATCAGGCACCAGTTCGGCATAGCGTGACGCGATCGCGATCGAGCTCTTGGCGAGCACCATGTCCATGTTCGACAGCAGCATCCGGAAGAACGGCCATTCGCGATAGAGTTCCTGCAGGAACGGCATGCCCTGCTCGGGATGTTCGGCAATCCAGGTTTCGACCGCGCTGGCAAAGCCATACCAGCCCGGCAGCATCAGGCGGCATTGCGCCCAGCTGAATACCCAGGGAATCGCGCGCAGATCCTCGATCTCCCGGGTTTTCTTGCGTGAGGCCGGACGGCTGCCGATGTTGAGCGTGGCGATCTCGTTGATGACGGTGGAGCCCCAGAAATAGTCGGCAAAGCCCTCGGTCTCGTAGACCAGCCCGCGATAGGCCTTGAAAGCCAGCGCCGATAATTCCTCCATCGCCTTCAGATATTCCGGACGCGGCGCGCTGTGCTTGGGCTGCAGCAGGCTTGCCTCCAGCGTCGCCGCCGCGAGAATCTCCAGATTGTTGCGCCCGACTTCGGCGTTGGAATATTTGCTGGAGATGATCTCGCCCTGCTCGGTGATGCGGATCTGGCCGTTCACGGCACCACCAGGCTGCGCAATGATCGCGTCATAGCTCGGCCCACCGCCGCGGCCGACCGAGCCGCCGCGGCCATGGAACAGCCGCAAGCGAACGTGATGGCGCTCGAATACTTCGATCAGGTCGATTTCGGCCTTGTAGAGCTCCCAGCCCGAAGTGACGAACCCGCCATCCTTGTTGCTGTCGGAATAGCCGAGCATCACTTCCTGGATCGCACCGCGGCTGTCGACCAGCTTGCGATAGTCGTGAATCGACAGCATGCGGTCCATGATGCCGCTGGAGGCCTGCAAATCCTCGATGGTCTCGAACAGCGGCACGATATTGATTGCGCTGCGGCCCGAGGGATGCACGAGCCCGGCCTCCTTCAGCAGCAGCGCCACCTCCAGCATGTCGGACATGCCCTTGCACATCGAGATGATGCATTGGGGAATGGCCGCAGACCCGTAACGGGCATGCGCATCGGCGGCGGCATGGAACAGCGCGAGTTCGCCGACAGTTTCCTCGCTGTACTTCACAAAGGCCGACGTCAGCGGACGCGTGTTGCCGAGTTCCTTGACGAGCAAGGCGATCCGCGCCTCCTCGTTCAACGCGAGATAGGACATGCCGGGCATCGCCGCATCGATCAATTCCGCGACGGTGCGCTCGTGCACGGCGGAGTTTTGACGGATGTCGAGGCTCGCAAGGTGGAAACCGAAGCAATCCACGGCGCGGCGCAGCAGCCGCAGCCGCCCGCGCGCGATCACGCCGGAATTGTTCGAGATCAGGGAGCGATAGAGAATATCGAGATCGGCCTTGAACTCGCCGACATCGGCGTAGGCGGCGGCTTCGCCGACCGGCCGCCGGGTAATGCCGACA
>JBOHIT010000811.1:0-11242 GCA_050726155.1 Bradyrhizobium sp. | reverse complement strand
GACAGCAGCACCACATACATCGCGAAATCGGCCATCGCCATCAGCGTCGGGCCCGACACCGTGCCGCCCGGACGCAGCATCTGGTCGTTGTAGCGCTGCCGCAGCAGACAGGTCTCGCCGTCAGCACTTTCAATGGTGATATCGCCGCCCTTGAACGCCTGCGGGAATTCGTCGTGGAGGAACTTCTCCAGTTCAGCCACGCTCATTTTCGCTGCCGCCATGCGGTACCCTGCCCTCGCTTCAGACCGCCTGTTACATTAAGTTGTCGTCAAAGCTCTAGTGGAATCTTGTATGTCGCCCCAGACCGCCCGCGCCCCCGCCCCTCAAACGCCGATCCTGCTGCGCGAACGCGTCGGCAGCATCAGCGTGCTCACGCTGGACCGGCCGGCCGCACGCAACAGCCTGTCGGAAGGCCTGATTGGCGAGCTGCACGCGGCACTGCGTGAAATTCACGACGACAGCAGCGTACGCGCGCTTGTCATCGCCGCCAACGGCCCGGCCTTTTCAGCCGGTCACGACATGAAGGAACTGACGGCGCGGCGCAGCGATGCCGATCGCGGCCGCGCTTATTTCGCCGAGATCATGAACGCCTGCAGCGCGATGATGCAGGCGATCGTGCAACTGCCGAAACCCGTGGTCGCCGCCGTCCAGGGCGTCGCCACCGCCGCCGGTTGCCAGCTGGTGGCGAGCTGTGATCTGGCCGTCGCGTCCGAGGCCGCGAGCTTCGCCACGCCCGGCGTCGATATCGGGCTGTTCTGTTCGACGCCGATGGTGGCACTGTCGCGTAACGTGCCGCGCAAACAGGCGATGGAAATGCTGCTGACGGGTGAGCCGGTGGACGCCAGGACGGCGCAGGGGCTCGGCCTCGTCAACCGTGTCGTTCCACCTGGCACCGAACGCGATGCGGCGATTGCGCTGGCGCAGAAGGTCGCGCTCAAATCCGCCTACACCGTCAAGCTCGGCAAGGAGGCCTTCTATCGCCAGGCTGAAATGAACCTCGCCGACGCCTATCGCTATGCCGCCGAGGTGATGACGGAAAACATGATGGCGCGCGACGCCGAGGAAGGCATCGGCGCCTTCATCGAGAAGCGCGAGCCAAAATGGCAGGACAAGTAACCATTCAAATGAACCACGATGTCTACGACGACAATTACATCCGCGGAATCCTCAACAACGTGAAATCGATCGCGATGGTCGGCGCCTCGCCGGTCAACGTGCGGCCGAGCTATTTCGCGTTCAAATATCTGGTGCAGCGCGGCTACGACATGATCCCGGTCAATCCCGGCCATGTCGGCAAGAGCCTGCTCGGCAAACCCTTCGTCGCTTCGCTTAAGGATATCGGCCGCCCGATCGACATGATCGACATCTTCCGCAATTCCAGCCACATCATGCCCGTCGTCGACGAAGCCCTGACATTGTCGCCGTTGCCGAAGGTGATCTGGATGCAACTCGGTGCGCGCGACGACGCCGCGGCCGAAAAGGCCGAAGCCGCCGGCATCAAGGTGGTGATGAACCGCTGTCCAAAAATCGAATATGGCCGGCTGTCGTCGGAGATTTCGTGGATGGGCGTGAATTCCCGAACGCTCAGTTCAAAGCGCGCGCCGATTCCGACGCAAGGCATGCGGCTGTCGTTGAACCGGACCAGCGTCGGCGGTGGCGAAACCGCGGCATCCGACCGCGCTGCGAAGATCAAAAGCGATTTGGCGTGACATCAATGTGAAATAAATGTCTTCACAAGGTATTCTAACGCAGCACGTTCTTTCTTATCGGCAATTTGTGATCTAGCTAGCTTGACCGAGCCTGCGGCTTGCGATCAGCATGCCGCGCATTTTTCGTACCCGCCAGAAACAGGACGCATAGAATGACCGATCGCCATCCGGGATTTTCGACCCTTGCCGTGCATGCGGGCGCGCAGCCTGACCCGACCACCGGTGCGCGGGCGACTCCGATCTATCAAACCACGTCATTCGTGTTCAACGATGCCGATCACGCCGCCTCATTGTTCGGCCTGCAGGCGTTCGGCAACATCTATACCCGCATCGGCAATCCGACCAATGCGGTGCTGGAAGAGCGTGTCGCCGCCCTCGAAGGCGGCACCGCAGCGCTGGCAGTCGCGTCCGGACACGCCGCCCAGGTCGTGGTGTTCCAGCAATTGCTGATGCCCGGCGACGAGATCATCGCCGCGCGCAAACTCTATGGCGGATCGATCAACCAGTTCACGCATGCCTTCAAGAGCTTTGGCTGGAACGTCGCGTGGGCCGACCCCGATGATGTCGCAAGTTTCGAACGCGCTGTGACGCCACACACCAAGGCGATCTTCATCGAGTCGATCGCCAATCCCTCCGGCAGCATCACCGACATCGAGGCGATCGCCGCCGTCGCCCGCAAGGCCGGCGTCCCCCTGATCGTCGACAATACGCTGGCGACGCCCTATCTGATTCGCCCGATCGATCACGGCGCCGACATCGTCGTGCATTCGCTGACCAAATTCCTGGGCGGCCACGGCAATTCGCTCGGCGGCATCATCGTCGATGCCGGCACCTTCGACTGGTCGAAGGACAACAAATATCCGATGCTGAGCGAGCCGCGCCCGGAATATCACGGCATCAAGCTGCAGGAGACCTTTGGCAATTTTGCCTTCGCCATCGCCTGCCGCGTGCTCGGCCTGCGCGACCTCGGCCCGGCGTTGTCGCCGTTCAACGCCTTCATGATCCTGACCGGGATCGAGACGTTGCCGCTGCGCATGCAGAAGCATTGCGAGAACGCAAAGGCGGTCGCGGAATTCCTCTCCGGCCATCCCAAGGTGGCCGCGGTGAACTACGCGGGTCTCGCCAGCGACAAGTACAACAACCTCGCGCGCAAATACGCGCCGAAGGGCGCCGGCGCGGTGTTCACCTTCAGCCTGAAGGACGGCTATGACGCCGGCGTCAATCTGGTGTCGAACCTGAAACTGTTCTCGCATCTGGCCAATGTCGGCGACACCCGATCATTGGTGATCCACCCGGCCTCGACCACCCACAGCCAGCTCGACGACGCCGCCAAGGTGAAGTCGGGCGCCGCCCCCGACGTGGTCCGGCTGTCGATCGGTATCGAGGACAAGGAAGATCTGATCGCGGATCTGGAACAGGCGCTGACGGCGTAGGACCGCGCGAGCGCGGTACATCGGTTGATTTCGTCATGGCCGGGCTCGACCCGGCCATCCACGTCTTTGATGCCGACGTAAGACGTGGATGCCCGGCACAAGGCCGTGCATGACGCGTCGCCCTAAACTATCGTCACCCCTTTGCCGGCGAAATCCATACTTCTCCGGGGTGGCCAATGTGGTGTCGTCGTGAACGCCCCTGCTCCATGGTCAGCTCCGTCGCCATCAGGATCTCAATCATCCGGCCCAGTCGCGGCTTCCAACCGCTGCCTCCCACGCGACCATTTGGCCTGAAATCACAAGCCTCTCGTTAACGCTCATTCCGGCATAAAGTGGCGCTGAGCCGCCCTCGATGATTCGGAGCAAACGATGCTGCGCTGGATGACGCCATTTCTGGTCGCGATCTTCGCGATCGGAACCGCCGCCGCCGACGAGAGCCCAGGGGCGGCCAAGACCGCCGATGGTCCCGCAGCAGCAAAGCCTGCCGAAAGCCCTGCCGCTGGCAGCCCGGCAAACGCTAAACCAAAGGACAGCATTCCCGCCCCCAAGAGAGCCGACGGCACCGCCGCCCCCAAGCGCGCTGCACCCAAAAACGCCGCGGTTCGCGCCGCCCGCCAATTGCCGCCGGGCCTGCCCCGCGCCCACTATAATTACCGGACCACGGTCGCCCCCGCCGCGGCGCCGCTTTACGTGCGGCGCGGGCGCGGATTGGTCGTGGTCGAGGAAGAAGACCCTGACGTGCTGTTCACGCCGGTCGGCGTGGTGCCCTATGCTCCGCGCGTCTATGGCGTGCCGTTGCTTCCGGGCTCCACGACACTGCCGGGCTATTACGGCACCAGCCATTCCTACAGCTATGATGGCCCCTATTACGGCGGCCCCTACACACCTTACTGGAGTCGCCTGCCGTATGCCGGCGGCGTCTTCGGCTATCGCTAGCCGCGATTAAACAGCAACGGATCTTTGGACGTGGCAGGGCCACCGCGAAAAAACAGGGCGCTCGACTCCAAGGCATCGGATTCCGTGCGCGCGATCACCGCCGATCTGGTCGCCGTTTTGGTCGCGGTGACCGACGGCGAGCCCAAGATCATGACCATCGCCAACGCGGGCGCGCTGCCGAGCGGTCCGTTCGAGTTCACGCATCGCTCGCTGCAATCGGGCTTGCGGACCTGGGTCGAAGCGCAAACCGGCCATCCGCTCGGCTATGTCGAGCAGCTCTACACCTTTGCCGATCGCGGGCGGACCGGCGATGGTCCGTCGCCGCACTCGGTCTCCATCAGCTATCTCGGGTTGACCCGCGAGGACCAGGTTGCCGGCGGCGCGGAGGCCCACTGGTCCGGCTGGTACGACTATTTCCCGTGGGAAGATCACCGCGCCGGGCCGCCTGCGCTGCTCGCGAAGCTGCTGACGCCGCGGCTGCGCGCTTGGGCGAAATCCGCGCCATCGTCGACGCTGCAGCGGGACCGCTGGCAGCGCGCCGCGATCACATTCGGTTTTGACGACCGCGAATGGAACGAGGAACTGATCCTGCAGCGCTACGAGCTGCTGTTCGAGGCCGCCTTGATTCCGGAGGCCGTTCGTGAGAGCGGCAATACCGCCACGCTGGTTCCCGGCCGGGCGATGACGGCGGATCATCGCCGCATTCTCGCGACCGGAGTCGCAAGGCTGCGCGCCAAGATCAAATACCGCCCCGTGGTGTTCGAACTGATGCCGGCGGAATTCACCCTGCTGCAACTGCAACGCAGTGTTGAGGCGCTTGCAGGCCGCCTGGTCCACAAGCAGAACTTCCGCCGCCTGATGGAACAGCAGCAACTCGTTGAGGAAACTGGCGCAATCGCGGCCGACACTGTCGGCCGGCCCGCCAAACTGTTCCGTTTCCGCCACGCCGTCCTGGCCGAACGGGCCATCACCGGAACCAAACTTCCGCTTTCGCGCACTTGACTTAGCTTATGCTCAGGATAAGTATAAGCCATGATATGCTCATGGAGAGTATAAATGGCCAATCTCGGATCCGACGCCCTCGCCCGCACTTCGCTGCTCTATGACAGGGTCAAGCGCGTGATCCCGCCGCCCGAATGGGCGACCTTCGCCGGCGATGTCGACGCCATCCTCGACCTCAAGCGCAAGCGCAACGCCGTCATCCTGGCGCACAACTACCAGACGCCGGAGATCTTCCACGGCGTCGCCGACATCGTCGGCGACAGCCTGCTGCTGGCGCGCGAAGCCACCAAGGTCGATGCCGACATCATCGTACTGGCCGGCGTGCACTTCATGGCCGAGACGGCCAAGCTGCTGAATCCGGAGAAGACCGTCCTGATCCCGGATCTGGCGGCCGGTTGCTCGCTTGCAGACTCGATCACGCCTGCGGACGTGCGGCTGATGCGCCAGCGCTACCCCGGCGTGCCCGTCGTCACCTATGTCAACACATCGGCCGCCGTGAAGGCCGAATCCGACATCTGCTGCACCTCGGGCAATGCGCTCGCGGTCGTGGAATCGCTCGGCACTGACAGCGTCATCATGCTGCCGGACGAGTATCTGGCGCAGAACATTGCCAAGCAGACCGACGTCAAGATTATCGCGTGGAAGGGCCATTGCGAGGTCCACGAACTTTTCACGCCTGACGACATCAGGCAGATCCGCGAGAGCCACCCCGGCGTGACGGTGCTGGCGCATCCGGAGTGCCCGCCCGAGGTGGTGGCGGAGGCTGATTTCTCCGGTTCGACGGCCGCGATGTCCGGCTTCGTCGACAAGCAACGCCCGCCCCGCGTCGTGCTGCTGACCGAATGCTCGATGAGCGACAACATCGCGGTGCTGCATCCCGATGTCGAATTCATCCGGCCGTGCAATCTGTGCCCGCACATGAAGCGCATCACGCTGAAAAACATCCGCCACGCGCTGGAGACCAATCAGCACCAGGTGACGATCGATCCCGCCATTGCGGCGCCGGCCCGGCGCGCCGTCGAAAGGATGCTGGCGCTATGAGCACGAGCATTTCAGCGCTGGCCAACCGGCCGGTGATCATCGGCGGCGGCGCCGCGGGCTTGATGACGGCGCTGCAACTGGCGCCGGAGCCGGTGTTGATCGTGTCGAAGGCCCCGTTGGGTGCGGAAGCCTCCAGCCTGTGGGCGCAAGGCGGCTTGGCCGCGGCGATGGGCGCGGACGACGACCCGGCGCTGCATCTCGCCGACACCATCGCCGCCGGCGCCGGACTTTGCCATGAGGCCACCGCAAGGCGGATCGTCCACGCAGCGCCCGCGGCGGTCGAACATCTGGCGCAACTCGGTGTCGCCTTCGACCGGCGGCCGGACGGCGGCTGGCGGCTCGGGCTTGAAGCGGCCCATGGCCGCAACCGGATCGTCCATGCCACCGGTGACGGCACCGGCCGCGAGATCATGCGGGCACTGATCGCGGCAGTGCGCCGCTGCCCGTCCATCACCCTGCTCGAGGGCGTCGAGGCGCGCCGGCTGATCGTCGAGGACAATGCCGTCAAGGGCGTGCTTGCCGTCAACGCCAACGGCCCGCTGGTGATCGATACCGGCCGCGTCGTGATCGCGACCGGCGGCATCGGCGGCTTGTTTCTCGACAGCACCAATCCGGCCGGCTGTTTTGGTCAGGGGCTGGCGCTGGCGGCGCGCGCGGGCGCGCAACTGTCGGATATCGAGTTCGTCCAGTTTCATCCGACCGCGTTCGACGGGCCGTCGCGCCCGATGCCGCTGGTCACCGAAGCCATTCGCGGCGACGGCGCCACCCTGATCGACGACACCGGCGAGCGCTTCATGGCCGATGAGCCCGGCGCCGAACTCGCGCCGCGCGACATCGTCGCGCGTGCGGTCTGGCGTCGCCGTGCCGAAGGGCATCGCGTGTTCCTCGATGCGCGGACGCATCCGGGCAAGGATTTTGCCAGGCGCTATCCCGTCATTTCCGCGTTCTGCAAAATGGCCGGGATCGATCCCATGACCGATCCGATTCCGGTGCGGCCGGCCGTGCACTACCACATGGGCGGCATCGCCGTGGATATCGAGGGCCGCAGCACCGTCAGCGGCCTCTGGGCCTGCGGCGAAGTCGCCCGCACCGGATTGCATGGCGCCAACCGCCTCGCCAGCAATTCGCTGATGGAAGCTATTGTTTGCGCGGAGTGGGTTGCGGGCAGCGTCAGCAAGGCGAGCCGTGGTCCGCTGAAGACACGCACAAGCGATACGGCCCTCCCCATCCCCGACCCTTCCTCCATTCGGCCGATGATGTCGCAAGGCCTCGGCGTGCTGCGTGACCGCAACGCGATCGGACGGCTGGTTCGCAACCTCTATCCGATCGCAAGCGATAGCAGCGCGGCCTCCGATCCTGCGCTGGTGGGATTGATGATGGCCGTTGCCGCGTACCGGCGCGAGGAGAGCCGCGGCGGGCATTATCGAACGGACTTTCCGGACACGCTGCCTGCGGCCACGTCATCAACCATCACGCTTTCGGAGGCGCTCGACGCGGCTCGCGATATGACGGAATCCAACACCTTGTCCTTTGGGAGTGCCCAATCATGACGCTGAATCCCCTGCTGCCCCTGATGTACGAGCCGATCGTGCGAACCGCGCTTCTCGAGGACCTCGGTCGCGCCGGCGATATTACGGCGGACGCGATCGTGCCCGCCGATAAGCAGGCCTCGCTGGTGCTGCGCGCCCGCCAGCCCGGAATCGTCGCCGGACTGGACATCGCGCGCTGCGCCTTCCAGCTGGCGGCGCCGGCCATCACGCTCCGGGCTGAACGGCCTGACGGCAGCGTCGTCGCACCGGGCGAAATCATCGCGACCATCGAGGGCTCCGCGCGCGGCCTGTTGACCGGCGAGCGGACGGCGCTGAACTTCCTCTGTCACCTCAGCGGCGTCGCAACGGCGACGGCGACGCTCGTCACCGCAGCGAAGGGAACGAGAGCCCAGATCGTCTGCACCCGCAAGACGACGCCGGGGCTGCGTGCGCTTGAGAAATACGCGGTGCGCGCCGGCGGTGGTGGCAATCATCGGTTCGGCCTCGACGACGCCATCCTGATCAAGGACAACCATATCGCGCTGGCCGGCGATATCAGCACCGCGATCGCGCGCGCCAAGGCCCATGCCGGCCACCTCGTCAAGATCGAGGTCGAGGTCGATACGCTGGCGCAGCTCGAACAGGTGCTGGCGCTCGGCGTCGATGCGGTGCTGCTCGACAACATGAGCCTCGAGGAGCTGAAGCAGGCGGTGGCCATGACCGGCGGCAAGGCAATCACTGAAGCGTCCGGCCGCATCACAGCAGCGACCGCCAAGGCCATCGCCGCGACCGGCGTCGACCTGATTTCAGCGGGCTGGATTACCCACAGTTCCGCAGCACTCGATATCGGACTCGATTATCTCGATCTCAAACGGCAAGCCGCTTAGGGCTTCACGGTTCGCGCGGCCTTGTCCGCTCGCGCGAGACGGCTGTTGCGCTGGAACACCGAATAGGTCGCCAGCGCGAACAGGATGACCAGCAACTGGATCGACAGCGCTTCCACGCTCGGATTGAGCCCGATCGCGGTGAGGAAGTTGCTGCCCTTGACCGAGGTGACCGGGATGATTGTCTGCTCCTGGAATTCCTGCACGGCTTCGCCGATGAACTTGATCGCCATCGCAAACAGGAAGGCCGAGGTGATGATGAACAGCGGCCGCAGCGGAATTTTCTGCGCGATCAGGTTGATGAAATAGAACAATACGCCAAGGCCCAGCGTCGCCGCCCCCAACCCCGCGAACAGCCCCGCGCTCCAGCCACCTTCGGTGGTCGCCAGCGCATTGATGAACAGCACGGTTTCGGCGCCTTCACGAAACACCGCGAGGAACGCGAGCGCGCCGACCGCCCACACCGTGTCCTGCGCCAGCGCGCTGTCGGCCTTGTGCGCGAGGTAATCCTGCCAGCCGCGCGGATCCTGCTTCACCATCAGCCAGCCGCTGACATAAAGCATCAGCGCGGCGGCGACGAGGATGATGATGCCTTCGAGGACGTCGCTGTGCTCGCCGGAATTGAGCACCGCGAATAGCCAGGCGGCGATGATGCTGGCGCCGACCGCGGCCAGCGCGCCGCCATACAGCGCGCCGATACGGTGCGCGGAACCCACCTTGGTCAGGTAGCCCGCGAGGGCTGCGATCACCAGCATGGCTTCAAGCCCCTCGCGGAGCAAAATGACGGCGGCCTGGATGAATGCGGAGGACATCAACGAACCCTGTTATTTTCGGCTCGTTTTATCGTTCGGACGATTCAAGTAAAGCAGTCCTGTCCAACACAAACACGTTAGCCGGTCGCCTCGCTGCAAAAGCCCTGCAAACCGGGCACTTCCTGCAACGACGTCACATTAGAATAGTTCAATTTCAACCGGGCTGACCGACCGGCTGAACCAGCCGTTCGCTCGCCTGCACCGTGCGGCGCGCGACCAGCCGCTCGGCCTGAAAAATCGCCAGCGTCAGGACCACGATCGCCATGGCCTGATGGGTCAGCGCGAGATCGATCGGCACCTGATGGAGCAGCGTGAGGATGCCGAGGACCGCCTGCACGACGATCGCTGCGACCAGCCACCAGGCACCACGGATAACGGCGGTCCCGGCGCGCGAGGCGACCGCGTCGCAGCCATGCAACACCGCCAACGCCAGCAGCGCATAGGCGGTCATGCGGTGCTCGAACTGCACCGTGAGCGTGTTGTCGAACAGATTGCGCCACCACGGATCTTCGAAGAACAGCCGCGCGGCGGATGGAATGAAGGCGCCGTCGATCTGCGGCCAGGTGTTGTAGACCCTTCCCGCGCGCAGGCCCGCGACCAATGCACCGAAATAGAGCTGCACGAAGGTCAGCGCCAGCAGCGCCACGCCCGATATCTTCAGCCTTGCGGACGCCACAGCTTGCGGCCGGTTCGCCAACCGCAGCAGCGTCCAGACGATCGCCGCAAAGATCACCAGCGCCAGCACCAGATGCGTCGCCAGCCTATATTGCGAGACCTCGATCCGGTGCGTGAGGCCGGAAGCCACCATCCACCAGCCGACCACGCCCTGCAGCGCGCCGAGACCGAAGATCAGCCACAACCGCCGCTTCAGTTCGGAGCCGAGCACGCCGCGCCAGAGAAAAAACAGGAACGGCAGCAGGTAGACCGCGCCGATCACGCGCCCGAGCAGCCGGTGGCTCCACTCCCACCAGAAGATGGTCTTGAATTCATGCAGGCTCATGCCGGCATTGAGTTCGCGATATTGCGGGATGGTCTTGTAGCCCTCGAACGCCTGCGCCCATTGCGCATCGGTTAGCGGCGGCAAGGTGCCGGTGACCGGCTTCCACTCGACGATCGACAAGCCGGATTCCGTCAGCCGCGTGGCGCCGCCGACCAGCACCATGATCGCGATCAGGGCGGCGACCGAAATCAGCCACCATCTGACGGCGCGGCCGGGTCCCTCTTTATCGGAAATTGCGGTCATTTAACCCGTTCTCGGAACCCGTTTGACGCCGATGCTTGATTGGGTTACCGCGCCCCTTATAGTCCGCCCCTTCGCCCACGCAACTGGTCCAAGGCCCGCTAAAGGCTTCACATATCCGCCATGACGATACGCACCCGTAAATTCCTCGGAACCATCTTTCTGCTCGTCCTCGTCGTGGTCTGGTCGCTACTCGGCATGACCATCGCGCAGACACCGTGGCTGGCCAATTCGGGGCTGTTGCAGTCGCTCTTCTACGTCGTCGCCGGCCTCGGATGGGTGCTGCCAGCGATGCCGATCATCAGCTGGATGTCGCGGCCCGACGTTTAATTCCCTTCAGCTCCGGCTGGTCCGTTTCGGGCGCGCCGAGGCAAAAACGTTCCCGAAAGCATCACGCGCATCATGCGCAGCGAGCGCTGGCGTCCGTCCCAGGCGACGCGGGGCAGCGCGTGCAGATTGGAATATCCCCTCGACTCGACGACACCGGGCAGCACGGTTACCGCGCTGGCGAGGCCCATCTCCTGCGCCATCGCCACATGCTGGCGCCGAAAGGCGTCGCGATCGCCGAACGGATAGGCGAAATGTTTGACATCGCGCTGGAAGGCCGCCTCCGCCACCGCCTTGCCCATCGCCATCTCGCGCTGGGCGTCGGCATC
>JBOHIT010000810.1:0-2368 GCA_050726155.1 Bradyrhizobium sp. | reverse complement strand
TCCACTTCGCTGGAAAACGCTCTAGTTGGGGCCGCTCGCAGCCGCGGCCTGCTGCATGGTCTTGTTTTGCGCAACAATGCCTTCGAGCCGCGCAATATTTTCCAGCAGGCGCTGGCTGGTCAGGACCAGGAAGTAATAGCCGAACTGCGGATTCTGAAAGTAGATCTCGAGCAGCTTGTCATAGGTGATGGTCAGCACATGACCATCCTCGATGCATTCGATCGTCGCCGTGCGCCGGTTATCGGGCGTGAGGAAGCCAAATTCGCCCATCAGGCGTCCCGGCGGAAGTTCGACGCTGATTTCCTTGACCAGGAATTTCCCGGTGACGGTCAGCAGCATCTCATGGGCGGCATCGTCCTTTTTGAACAGAATGTCGCCCTTGCGATATTTTCGCTCGCTCATGAACGGCTTGAGCCATTCCAGCGACGTGTCGCCCTTCGTCGCACCGCGGGCCTTCTTCACCAGCACCAGCATTTGACGGAGGCGATACGCATTGATGGGGACCATCAGGAGGTACAACAGGAAGGTGGTGACGGATGCCGTGAGCGCGCCGAAGAGGGCGAAAAATGCGCAACCGATCATGTTGGCGATGCGCAGCGGCACCATGGTCTGCGTCAGCAGGGTGGCGACAAAGAAGATCGCGCCGACCAGGGCAAACATGTTGGCCAGCGTGATATTGTGGAGAAAAATCTCCAGCAGGCGATTGAATATCGCGTCGTAAGTGACGTTGTTGGGGTCGAGGCCCAGTTGGACCAGGATCTTTGCGATTCTGAGATTATCCGTCGCCGCGTCGAGAATTCGATCAAATATGGTCACTGGTCTGCACCGCTACTTCATCCGGCTCCCTCAAAGGCGTCCCGACGAACCGAAACGCTTCTTTCGCCGCATGGCGGAAAGGTATCAATGAAGGGCTGGAATTCCAAAGTATTCGATCGCGCCGCAGTCCGATGGTCGCTACACGAGGGAATACAGGCGATTTCCCCGATTGTACCGCTTCAAAGTCCTGCGGGGAAGGCGTGTCAGGCGGGGGCACCGGTCATAAACAGTTAAAAACACGCAAGAATCGCCTGGGCGTCTTGCACGCCCCGTCAGATCGGAAAGCGCCAGAAATAGGCCGCCGTCCTGAGCGCGATGATCGCGGCCATGGCTCCGCCTGCCAGTAATCCCACAACAATGTGGAGACAGATTCGCTTCAACATCGCGCGACGTGCGCCGATCCTGGCGGCGTTCGCGGTATCCCGCGGTCCCGATGGATGGGCGATTGGTTTAAAGCGGCTGCCGGGATAGGTCAGCATGGTCATGTCATGGCTTCCTCAGAGCATGTCGCGGGCCGCACAGGGGCTGCGGACGCTGGCACGGCGGACACGCGCTGGCGCATGTCGAGTTCGATTTTTCGCGCCAGTTCGATGATCGTTTCGGGATGATGGCCGTTCTCGAGCAGCGCGTATTTGATGGCTTGCGCGCGATTGACGAAGAGGCCGCCAAATAAGCCGTTCTGTTCCTGGGCGATCCAGTTGCCGCGGCTGTCCCGGCCGATGAAGACGATGGCGGAGAGGAAGCCGCACGATGGGGGTTCGATGATTTTCACGCTGGTATTCCCGTTGAGCACAGTCTTCCGTGGCAGGCGTGGGAACTGCATCACGCGTAAGTCTGCTGATCGGAGTGGCCGTTAGCTGAAATTGTCGCTCAGGATCGGCTCGTAGAGCGGGTTCAGGTCCAGGCGGACGGCTGGGACACTGGGCCGGCCCAGGGGCTTGCTGACGTGCAGGGCCTCGACGAAGGCACTCAGGATCGCCAGCGCCAGGTCGGCGTGCCGGCCCTCGGCAGATTGATCGAGCCAGTCCGGCAACTCGCGCTCGCGCGATAGTGCGCAATGCCATTCGCCCTCGTCATAGGCGATCCGGCGGAGCTGCCATTGCGGCAGTTCGAGATCGATCAGCGCCAATGCGGCATCGGTCCAGGCGCCGGATTCGATCAGCCGCTCGATGCGGGCGGTCTTGCCGCTCTGGCGATTGGACGGAAAACGCCGGCAGGTCTGGTGGATGATGTCGGACAGGAATTCGGCGGTCACGGCATAGGCGTTGCGCAGCCGGTCGCCCAATTCAGCGGGGTTTTGGGATTCTGCAAGAAGGTACATGGCGATATCTCACTGGATAGCGCGGCTGATACGGCAACCGCGTCTCCAAGATGGTCAAACGGCCATTTGAAAACGAGATGAGGCGAGGGGCGAAGAAATAGGGATTTCATAAGTGTTTATTCCGTCGTCCCGGCGAAGGCCGGGACCCATAGCCACCGTCGCTCATTGTCGGAAGGTGGCCGCGACTTTTCCTTCATCGAAAGACCACGCGGTATGGGTCCCGGCCTGCGC
>JBOHIT010000809.1:0-7289 GCA_050726155.1 Bradyrhizobium sp. | reverse complement strand
GTCTTCGGCATCAAGCCGATCTCGCCGGCGCAAGCCCGCAACCTCGTCGACACGTTGCTGATGATCAAGAGCCGCTGACACCCGCGGCGCGGTTGTGCCGCTCGCGCCGAAACCAGTTCCACGTTTCCCGCGTCACGGCGCGATAGCTCCTGCCGCGATAGACGATCTGTTCATCGACAATCCGGTTCAGCTTCGGCAATGCATGGAACGGTATCGAAGGATAGGCGTGGTGCTCGACATGGTAGGGCATGTTCCAGGCAAACCATTTCGTGAATATGCCGGTGCAGGTGGTGCGGGTGTTCTGGAAAGCGCTGCGCGTCCGATCGCAGCCGGTATGTTCGGCATAGAGATAAGGACGCAGGAATAGCTGCCCCACGACCAACGGCACGATCCAGACCCAAAGCAGGATCGTGGTGTGCAACGCGAGTGAGGCTGATAGCAGGACCGCATAGCCGGTCAAATAAAGGCGCGCTTCCTTCACCACGATGTGGCGCTTGGCCTGGGGTATCCAGGGCGCGGAGGCGTTCCCTGTCAGGCCGTGGCGAAGCATCAGACCCAGCCGGAAGGCGACCTGCCGAACTCCGCTATAGGCGATTGCAAGCTGCGTGTCGGAGGCTGGCATCGGGCCGACCAGCAATTCGGGATCCCTCGCCGGATCCTGCGTATAGCGATGGTGGTCCCAATGGAACAGGCAATAATATTCGTAAGGCAGCCCGATCGCGAACGAAGACAGATGGCCGAACACGAGATTGAGTGCCCGGCTCCGGAACGCCGTCTTGTGCGCGGTCTCGTGCACGACCATGAACAGGAAGGCGACGAAGTATCCCTGCACGACGATCAGCGGTATCGCCCAGAGCAGGCCATAAATCGAAGACACCAGCCAGATCAGCATGCCCACCACGACGATAGCGCCGTAGTGACTGACCGCGCGAACGATGCCGGGAACGTTCGATCGCACCGATAGCTCGCGGAGCTCAGCCGAACTCACAAGCTTCTCTCCCGTTGCGGTAATCGCTGTGCTCATGGTCGGCTGCCTCCAGTATGGTTCTAACGCTGCAGCAGTGCCGCTATCTCGGCCTTGATGAAGGCGCGGTCTGCAGGATTGTTGATCGGATTGCCGGCACGGTGACCGTGGATCGACGGGATCGGATGAAGTTCGGCGGACTTCGCATTGACGATCCGGCCGATCTCATCCTCGTTGTCGCGTACGTCGAAGTAGCGATCCGTTTGCCCGGGCATCAGCAGAACATGCGCGGTGATCGCGGCAAGCGCGCGGCCGATGTTGCCGCCGAATTCAGGACACTGGCTGATGTCGCCGCGCTGCCAGATACCGATCTGCGCCAGCAGATCATTGGCGTCGCGCCGGGTGAAGGCGACATCCCACGAGCCCGCCAGATAATCCTCCAGCGAATTGAACCCCGCCTCGCGCCACACTTCATCCCGGTAATATGCATGCGACATCGCCCATCCCGCATAAACGCGGCCCATCGCACGCAAGCCGGCCGTGGGCTTGGCGACGAAACGGCCATCCCTGAAATTGGGGTCGGTGGTCAGAGCGGCCTTCACGCCCTCGAGGAACACGTGATTATAGGGCGAGCATCGCGCGCTGCCGCAGACGATGGCGGCGCGTTCCACCATGTCGGGATGACAGGCCGCCCAGTGGTAGGCCTGCATGCCACCCATCGACCAGCCATAGACCAGTGCGATCTTTGAAATGCCGAACTGCTCGACCAGCAGGCGGCGCTGGACCACGACCGCGTCGTGATAGCTGATCGCCGGAAACGGCGTCACATCGGAATTGGACGGCGAGGACGACAGGCCGTTGCCGAACAGGTTCGGGATGATGATGAAGTAGCGCTCGGGATCGAGAATGCCGCCAGGCTGGATCAGCCATTCGGTGTCGAAGTGTTGCGCGCTGAAGGATGTCGGATAGACGATTACATTGTCCTTCCGCGCATTCAGCGTGCCGTGGGTCTTGTAGGCGAGCCGCATGGAGCGAAACACGATGCCGGACTGAAGCACGACGTCGCCAGCCTCGAAGACCTGATAGTCGCCGCTGGTCGTCATTCTACCCGGCTCCGGTGCTTCGACATTAAATGTACGAATAGTACACTATTGTAATTCGATTGCAAGCGCGACCGACCAACGTCATCCGCAGCCCGTCGCACCCGCGAAGTCCAAATGATCGCAACCAGAACATTGGCCGCACCTCCTCCACCATAATACCGCACGAGGGGGCTAGGCAGGCGGCGCACGGACGTTAGTATCGCCGCAAAACAAGCCGACCCTTGGGAGAGAAAACAATGAAAAATCATCTGATCTCGCGCCGTTCCGTTCTGGCTGGCACCGCCGCCGCGGGCGCGCTGAGCCTGACCGGTTTTCCGGCGCGCGCGGCCGAACCGCAATGGAAAAAATACGCCGGCACCAAGCTCGAGGTGATTCTCGCCAAGGGCCCGCGCGGCGACAACTTTCAGAAGAACATCAAGGAATTCACCGAACTGACCGGCATCCAGGTCGAGTCGGAGCAAATCCCCGAACAGCAGCAGCGCCAGAAGGCCGTCATCGAACTCGCTTCCGGCAAGCCGAGCTTCGACGTCGTCCATCTGAGCTATCACGTGCAGAAGCGCCAGTTCGAGAAGGCCGGCTGGCTCGCCGACATCTCCGGCTACATGAAGGACCCGAACCTCACCGCATCCGACCTCGTCGAAAGCGACTTCTCGGCCGCCGGCCTGCAATACGCCAAGAACGACAAGGGTCAGATGCTCTCGCTGCCATGGTCGGTCGATTATTTCATTCTCTATTACAACAAAGAGCTGTTCCAGAAGAAGGGCGTCGCCGTTCCGAAGACGTTTGACGAGATGGTCGCGGCCGCCGAAAAGCTCACCGACGCCAAGGAAGGTACCTTCGGCTTCGTCGGGCGCGGCCTGCGCAACGCCAACATGACGCTGTGGACCAACTTCTTCCTCAACGCCGGCGGTGAATTCCTCGACAGCAAGGGCGG
Organism: Bradyrhizobium sp.; assembly: GCA_050726155.1. GTDB lineage: Bacteria > Pseudomonadota > Alphaproteobacteria > Rhizobiales > Xanthobacteraceae > Bradyrhizobium. The sequence goes on along the minus strand of JBOHIT010000809.1, from coordinate 4,288 downwards.
CATCCTGACCGACGGCCCAGAGGCAATCGAAGCCACCAAGCTTTACCAGACGCTGCTGACCAAGGTCGCGCCTCCCGGCGTCGCCGGCTTCAACTGGATGGAGTCGATGGCCTCGTTCACGCAAGGGCGCTCGGCGATGTGGATCGACGGCGTCGGCTGGGCGCCGCCGCTGGAAGATCCGGCCGCCTCGCGCATTGTCGGCAAGGTCGGTTACACCGTCGTGCCCAAGGGGTCCAAGGGACAATATTCGGCAACCTATGGCGATGGCATTGGCATCGCGGCCGCCAGCAAGAACAAGGAAGCCGCCTACCTGCTGTGCCAATGGGCGGTCTCGAAGAAGCAGGGCGCGCGGCTGCTGCAGGCCGGCGGCGGCGTACCGTTCCGCAACTCCATCCTCAACGACCCCGAGATCCAGAGCGGGGTCAAGATGCCGAAGGAATGGCTGCAGTCGGTGATCGACTCCGCCAAGATCAGCAAGCTCGGCCTGCCCGTGATCATCCCGGTCGCCGAATTCCGCGATCTCGTTGGTGCTGCGCTCACCTCCACCCTCTCGGGCGCCGATCCCGCGGCGGAGTTGAAGAAGGCTCATGAGCAGTTCCGTCCGATCCTGGAGCGCAGCGAGAAAGCGTGAAGGCAATAGCAGAAGTCACTCCGGCCGCGGCTGAGCCCGCGCCGGGGCAGGAATGGCGGCCGCCGACCTACTGGCCGTTCGTGGTGCCGGCGCTGGTCGTCGTGCTCGCCGTGATCGTGTTCCCATGGGTGTTCACGATCTGGATGAGCATGAACGAGTGGAAGGTCGGCACGCCGACCACCTTCGTCGGCTTTGCCAATTATGTCCGGATGCCGAACGATCCCCGCTTCGTCGAGGCGGTCGGACACACGCTGCTGTACACCGCCCTGTCGGTGCTGCTGCCGCTGATCCTCGGCACCTTCGCCGCGGTGGTGTTTCACGCCAAATTCCCCGGCCGCGGTTTTCTGCGCGGGGTCTTCATCATGCCGATGATGGCGACGCCTGTGGCGATCGCGCTGGTCTGGACCATGATGTTCCACCCGCAGCTCGGCGTGCTTAATTATCTGCTGTCGCTGGTCGGCCTGCCGCCACAGCTGTGGGTTTTCCATCCCGGCACCGTGATCCCGTCGCTGGTGCTGGTCGAAACCTGGCAGTGGACGCCCTTGGTGATGCTGATCGTGCTCGGCGGCCTCGCCGCGATCCCGACCGAACCCTATGAGAGTGCGCAGATCGACGGCGCCAGCGTCTGGCAGGTGTTCCGCTACATCACGCTGCCCCTGATCACGCCGTTCCTGTTCATCGCCGGCATGATCCGCATGATCGACGCGGTCAAGAGCTTCGACATCATCTTCGCCATCACGCAGGGCGGCCCCGGTTCGGCGTCCGAGACCATCAACCTCTATCTCTACAGCGTCGCCTTCATCTATTACGACCTCGGCTATGGTTCGGCGATCGCCGTGATCTTCTTCCTCTTGATCGTGGCGATGGCGGCGCTGATGCTGCATCTGCGCCAGCGCACGATGTGGACCGAGATCGGGAGTGGCGCATGAGCCTGCGTCAGATTCTCGGCAAGATCGGTCTCTGGTTTGCGATCTTCGTGGTGGTATCACCCGCAATACTTTTCTTTCTCTGGATGGCCTCGCTGTCGGTCAAGTTCGAGGTCGACAATGCCGCCTACCCGCCGGTGTTTTTTCCGGAGCGCTTTGCCTGGAAGAATTATGCCGACGTGCTCGCCTCCAACCGCTTCCTGACTTACTTCCTCAACAGCCTGATCGTTACCGGTACCGCAACCGGGCTGGCGATGCTGGTCGGCGTGCCCGCCGGTTATGGCATCGCGCGAATGGCGGCGCATAAATCCGCGATCGTGATCCTGATCGCCCGCATCACACCGGGATTGTCGTACCTCATTCCGCTGTTCCTGCTGTTCCAGTGGCTGGGACTGCTCGGCACGCTGGTGCCACAGATCATCATCCATCTCGTGGTCACGGTGCCGATCGTGATCTGGATCATGATCGGCTATTTCGAGACCACGCCGCTGGAGCTCGAGGAAGCCGCCTTGATCGACGGCGCCACGCGCTGGCAGGTGTTCCGCCACGTGGCGCTGCCGATCGCGCGGCCGGGGCTCGCGGTTGCCTTCATTCTTGCGGTGATCTTCTCCTGGAACAATTTCGTGTTCGGTATCGTGCTGGCCGGACGCGAAACGCGCACCCTGCCGGTTGCCGTCTACAACATGATTTCGTTCGACCAGTTGAGCTGGGGCCCGCTCGCGGCCGCAGCCCTCATCGTCACTTTCCCCGTACTGCTGCTGACGGTATTAGCCCAGCGACAGATCGTCGCCGGGCTAACCGCAGGTGCCGTCAAGGGCGGCTAGTTGGTTAGTTGGTTAGTTGGTTAGTTGGTTAGTTGGTTACCTCACTCCGCTGGTGCCGCAGCGTGCATATCGGTATGCGCGCTGTAGCTCACGCTCTCGCCGGTCTTCGTCAGCGCGAACAGCCCGCCGGCCATCACGAGATAAGCCAACACGACGCTCGGCGTGACGCCGAACCCGCCGCCGATGCCGACCGCTTCGCCGTGCATGAAGCCGAAATAAGTCAAGACCGCGCTGACCAGCGCAAAGGCCGACGCCTTGACGAAATCACGCTCGATCACAAACACGCCGATCGCTCCAAGCATGAGTCCGCCCAAAATCGAACCGCCACCCATGATGTCGAGCCCGTGGTAGAGCACGCCCTGCTGCGGCAAAGCGGCGACCGCCGCGGCCTTGACCGCGCCGACCTTGTCTGCGGCAAGTCCGCCGACAGCTTGCGCCGCCGCCAGCGTCGAGCCGAGCATGGTGTCGATCTGCAGCTTCGCCCACGCCGCGAGATGCGGCGTCAGCGCCAGCACGACGGCGGGCGCGTGCTTGATCGGCGTGGTCTGGAACGCCTGCGCCCCGATCAGCATGCCGATGTAAAGCAGGATCGGCGAGATCGCGACCACCGGCACCAGCGCCAGCAGCACCGAGATGATGCCGAACCATGAGAGCACCACCACCATCAATCCGGTCGCGGCGGAATAGCCGATCCGGCCACCCATCGCTTTCCAGCCGGGATGGCCGATATAGACCGCGTTGATGAAGGGATTACCCATCAGGCAACCGATCAGGCTGACGACGCCGTCGGCGGTCAGCACGCGCGTGGTCGGATATTCGTCGCCGGCGGCTTCCGCGCTTTCGACGTTATCCATGGCCTCGACGAGATCGTAGATGCCGAACGGGATCGCCGTGACCAGGATGATGCCGAGGAATTCAAAACCGGAGAACACCTGGCCGAATGCCGGCAGCGGCACCGAGAAGCCGAAGCTAGCGAAGGCATCGCCGACGCCCTTCAGGCTGAGGCCGCCGATGCCGAGCCCGAACAGGTTGGATCCCCAGGCGATGATCATGCCGACCGCAATGGCGACGAGGCCGGCGGGCATGTTCTTCCAGTATTTCACGCCGCCGAACCAGCTCACCAGGATGATGGCAAAGCACACCAGACCGATCTGCGGCGTCATGTACATTTCGAGCGCCGGCCGCATCGAGATGAAGGTGACGGAGACGCCGGCCAGGGTGCCGAGCAGCGCCGCGCGCGGCGTGATCTTGCGGATGTAAGGCGCGATGAAGCCGCCGATCATGAGAATAAAGCTCTGGAAGAATACCCAGACCAGACCGGCCGACCAGCCCTTCAGGGGATCGCCGGTCTTGATCGTGATCGGCAGCATGATCACGAAGGTGACGATAAACATGTGCGGCACGCTGACGCCGGACGGCAGCGCGCAGACGTCGCTGCGGCCGGTCTTCTGCGCCAGTCTGTAGGCGAGGTAGGCATAGTAGAACGTGGAGAGGCACATCATCAGCCCGAGTGCCGGCAGGATGCGGCCGAACACGAGGCTGTCGGGCATTTTCAACACGAAGCGCAACAGCCCGGTCAGCACCAGCATGTTGACGAGAATATTGGTGCCGAAACCAAACAACGCGTTCCAGTCGCCCGGCGTCCATAGCGCCGGCTTGAATTCAGACTTGCCTGCTGTCCCCGTCATGCTCGTGCTCATAATGATGCCCCTGCTGCTGCTTTTGAAATCTCCGGTGAAAGTGCCTCCAGTACCGCGGCCGAGTTGGAAACCCAGCCGAAGATGCCGCCCTGGGCCTTGATCATCTTGAGGCCCATCTCCTGGAAGATGGGGAAGTAGGAGCCCACGCAATCGTCCGGCACGAGGCATTCAAAGCCCCGGTCATTGGCCTCGCGCACAGTGGTGTTC
>JBOHIT010000808.1:0-4944 GCA_050726155.1 Bradyrhizobium sp. | reverse complement strand
TGGGTGTCTCGACCACGCCGAAGCAGACGGAATTGGTGCGCACACCGAATTTCGACCATTCCCTGGCGGTTGACATCGTCATGCCGAGCAAGCCGCTCTTCGCTGCTGCATAGTTGATCTGGCCGATCGAGCCGCCTCGTCCCGCGTCTGACGAGATGTTCACGATGGAACCCGGGCTTTCGCGGCCGGCCTTCCCCTGCGCCACCATGATGCGGCCCACGGCTTGGGTCCACAGAAACGCCCCGGTCAGATGAACCGAAATGACTTCGCTCCATTGCTGCAAGGTCATCTTTTCGATCATCGCCGGCCGCGTGATGCCGGCATTGTTGACGAGACCGTCAATGGCACCGATCCGCGCCTTGACGTCGCTTATCGTTGCTTCCGTGAACTCCGGATCAGCCACGCTTCCTATGTAAGGCAGCAGGCGGCCGTTCATACCAGCGGCAAGGGCGTTGAGCTTGTCTCCGTTGAGATCGACGCCGACCACCCGTGCCCCGAGGCCAATTGCCAGCGTTGCAACCGCCTGCCCGATACCCTGTGCGGCTCCGGTTACGACACTTGTCTTGCGTTCCAATGACATCACATCCTGCATGTACTGCTCCCTCCCGGCTTTCTTGACCTGAGTGCAACCATTCCTAGACACTGTCGAGTGCATCCAGATCTGCCATCGCCGTCGTCATCCGCTCGATCATCGTCAGCGTCGTGTCCTCCGGCTGCATGTTCGGCAACAGCGGCGAGTGGCACAGCGTGATCGTCCACATCGCCAGCGCATGCACAATCTGCTGCCGGTAACGCAGGAAGCTGAGGTCGAAGTCCGGCTTGACGGCGGTGACTTCCGCGAACCGCTCAATATAGCGGGCCAGCAATTCGCGCTCCCAGCTTCGGCGATTGTCCGACGTCAGTGACGCCGTCACGGCGTAGGCGAAATCCCGTGACCAGTGCCCGCGCGAAAGACATTGCCAATCGCATAGCCCCATCTGGCCCGCGCCGGTCCGATACCAGTTGCCGATATGCACGTCGGAATGCATGAGGCCCTGCGGCTCGCTGTCATGCAGCGCAAGCGCGCGCATTGTTACCGGCCAAACATCGTCGCGGCGCGCCAGGACTGCCGCCGGAATAACATGGGCGGCGGCGTCAAAGGCTTTCCTTGTGTAATACTCGGTACCCATCTTTGCAGCACCAATGGTGAACCATCGGGGATAGCTGGCTAGCCACCGGTAGCGTTCGGCCAGCGTCGGATCGCCATAGAAGCGGCCGTGCAGCGACGCCAGCAGATCAATCATGTCGTCGGCCATCGCACGCGTGACGTAGGTCTTGTGATTGCAGAAACTCGCGGATTTGGTTGCGACCAGATCTTCCAGCAGATGGATTGCCGCAAATGTCCGCCGATCGTAGGCGGAATGATAGCACAATGGGGCTTCGATCTCGAGCTGGGGGCGGATCTGGGTAAAGAAACTCCCCTCCACCCGCGCGGTACCGTTGAAGCCGCCGATCATCCGGGTGACGATACTCGGCAACGACTTGGTAAAGATCGAGACCGGCAAGCCGGCGCGACGACCTTCCTCGTTGTAGGACACTTTTAGCCGATGCCGCTCGTGCGTTCCTGCGCTCGCCGCCTTGACCTCGACCTGCGTCACGGCAGCTTCCGGAACCTTGCCGCAGAGGACGGCTGTCAGCCATTCGGGCGTGACCGCGTAAGGCGTACAGGGCACGTCGTCGAACCGGCGCGCCTTTGGTCGCGCCAGTCGCTCGTAAGCGACGCGTCCGCTGATTTTCAGCGCGGCTAGGGCCGTATTGGTTGATCGCCCCATTTATCCAACTCCCCGTTAAGCCGCGGAAATCATCACCCGATGACGCGGGCTTGCCGTAGTTCACCGATCGTCTCGCGTGAAAGACCTATTTCACCCAAGACAGCGTCGGTGTGCTGTCCCAGCACCGGCGGCGGCCGGCCGGCGCGACGTTCCACGCCGTTGATCAGAACGGGGTGACCGACACCCTTCAGCTGGCCCGCCGTCTGGTGTTCGTAGTCGACAATGATGCCGCTCGCCCTGGTGTGGGGATGATCGAGCAATTGCGCGATCGAATTAATGGGCGCACAGGGCACGCCGACGCCGGTCAGCACCTCATTCCAGTGCGCCACGGAATTTTTCGTCAACGCCGCCTGGACATGGTCGAGGGTCTCCTTGCGGTGTGCAACGCGGTCCGCGTTGGTCTTGAATCTGGGATCGTCGACGATCGCCTTCAGGTCCATGACCGCACAGAACTTGCGCCACAGATTGTCGTTGGCTACCCCGATCATGATCGGACCATCGGCCGCCTCGAAGGCCTGATAGGGGCAAAGCGATTCGTGGCTCGAACCGCATTTCGGCGGCTGGATGCCGCGCTCCCAGAAGGTCTGCAGATTGTAGCCCAGCAAGCCGAGCGCGGTTTCGAACAGCGAGACCTGGATCTCGCCGCCCTTCCCGGTTTTTTCTCGCGCGTACAGCAATGCCAGAATGCCGCTGAAGGCATGCACGCCGGTCATCTGGTCGATCGGCGAGATCGGACTGCGGATATAGCCGCCGTCCTCGTCGCCGGTCATCGACATCACCCCACAAAACGCTTGCAGGATCACGTCATAGCCCGGCGAGTTCTTCAGCGGCCCGGAGCGGCCGAAGCCGGAGATGCTGCAATGGATCAGGCGGTCGTTCAGGCTGCGCAGCGTCGGTGCATCGATGCCGAGGCGTTCGGCGACCCCGGTTCCGAAGCTTTCGATGGCGACGTCGGCGGATTTTGCCAGCGCATGAACGATCTCGCGCCCCTTTTCCGATTTCATGTCGACGGCGATGCTGCGCTTGTTGCGGTTGGCACTGAGGAACACGGTGCCAAGGCCCGGCGCCGGAAACGGCGGCCAGCCGCGCGTCTCATCCCCCTGGCCGACGGCCTCCACCTTGATGATGTCGGCGCCGAGATCGCCGAGATATTGGGCGCATAGCGGACCCGCCAAAACTTTCGACAGGTCGAGGACGCGGATGCCGGTCAGGGGTTTGGACACTGCTGTTCTCTCGACTAGTTGCGCCGCAAGCGCGGATTTGTTCAGGGTTGGTGCCAATCAGGCGCCCGGTTCGGCGGACGAGAAGGCGCCCGCCATATAGGCGGGAAAGCCATACTTCGTGACCAGCAGATAATCCGCCGCGCGGCGGTGATCCTCCGAGAAACCAGCCCGCCATTGGTCTGCCACGGCGTATGCGCGCGCCAGACGATCGCACAGTGCGCGTTTGCCCTCGGTGACAGGCTCTGCCTCCAGCCAGAACTTGGACTGTGCAATGGTGCCATCGAATGCCGGTGCATTCTTCGGCCCGTGAAAGCCGGCGCGGGCGAACGCATCTGCAAGGGTTGCATCTGCTCCGGCCAGCAGCGCCTCCGATACCGCCGCAACGGCTTGTTCGACAGGCGCTGGAATGCCTCCCGCCTTGCGCAGACGATCATGATCGAGTCGGCCAAGAAACAACGTCCTGATCATGTTGCGCGGCTCGCGCCGCTGGATCAATTTTGCAAAAATCTGCATCTCGGTGCGGATCGCGTCGTCAAACGGCCGCGACAGCCCCTCGCGGACGCAATCGAGGATGGCGAGTGGAGCCGGATAGTGTCCGAGGGTTTCGGCTAGAACGCCTTCGCGTTTCTGGGTGATGATCGAGGCTGTATCATCGACATCGGCCGGCCGCCATCCCGGTCGATCCCAGGGTTGCGACGCCGATGGATGCGACAACACCCAACGTTCCGCCGCCGCCACCTCTTCGCCGGCGGGTACCAGTTGATCGATCACGCCGGCCGCAACAGCGGCTTGCCCGGACAGTCGCGCGCCTTCCAGCAGGATCGGAAATGCCTTTTCGATTCCGGTCAGGCGCGGCAATCGCTGGGTTCCCCCGCCTCCCGGCAACAGCCCGACCAGCGACTCCGGCAAGCCAAACGCAACCTTGGGATCGTCGACCATGACCCGATGATGGGTCGCCAGCGCCAGTTCGCCGCCGCCACCGAGCGCGAGGCCCGCGATCGCGGCCGCAACCGGCTTTCCTGCGGTTTCGATTCCACGCAACGCCTGACTGAGACGAAAGAAATGATCGAATGCCACGCGCGCGCGCGTCCCGGCGGGTGCCGCCATGATCATGTCGTAGGCCGATCCGAGCTCGGCCAGATCAGCACCTGCACAGAAGGCCGATGGCTTTCCCGAACGGATGACGACACCTTTGACGTCACTGTCGCGGAGCCAACGGCTAAAGACGGCGAGTTCGGCGATGGCGGCGTTGGAGAACACATTCATCGGGCGGCCGGGCATGTCGAAAACGAGATGCAGGACGTTGTTTTCGCTGCGTTCGGCCCGGAATTGCTGCAACTGTCCCAACGCGTCCATGGGTTTCCTCTCCACCGTCCTTTTTTGCCCTATAGCATACCGTACATATGTGTACTAGTTTAAATCGACCGCCTTGCCGCTGCGCCCGGCTGCGGTCGCAGCGATGACACCGTCGGCCGGCATGAACGCTCAGGCGCGGTGTAATCATCGACCGCTGTCGCAAAAAGCCTGCGGTGCCAGCTTGCCTTTTACCATGCCTGAACATATAGTACACTACCTAACTAAATTGATGTGGACGGGATGTCGATGATCGAGCGCACCATTTTCCGCGAGGAACATCATATTTTCCGGGAATCGGTCCGGCGCTTCGTTGATCGCGAGATCGTGCCGTTTCACGCCCAGTGGGAAAAAGACGGTATCGTTCCACGGGAACTATGGCTCAAGGCCGGCGCCGAAGGGCTGCTCTGCTGTACCGTTCCGGAAGAATATGGCGGCATGGGCCTCGACTATTTGTTCGACGTCGTCGTGTTCGAAGAATTATGGCGTTCCGGCGCGAGTGGCCCGGGGTTTCTGATTCACACCGATCTGGTCGCGACCTATCTGCTCTCCTTTGG
>JBOHIT010000807.1:0-8532 GCA_050726155.1 Bradyrhizobium sp. | reverse complement strand
TTCTCCTGCAGGTAGGGTGCTGCGGAACCGATGATGTCCTTCGGCACCTGGACCTGGTCGTAATTGTCGTTGTTCATGAAGTGGAAGCCGTCGGCGTCCTCGTACAGGTAGTTGAAATTGTGATCCTCGATCGTCGCTCTCTCGACCTGGTCGGTAGTCTTGTAGCGTCCCGAGATCTTCACGCCGTCGCCAATCCGGCGCATTTCGATCTGGCTGACCGGGGTTCCCTTGCCGGGATGGATGTTTTCGGCGGTCAGAACCACATACAGCTTGCCGTCTTGCTCGATGACGTTGCCCTTGCGAATAGAACTGGCGATGACTTTCAAAGGTGTTTTCCTGAATTTCTGGCCTCCGACCTGTCCGGACAATTGTGTCCCGCGGCCGTCGAGGCGGTTTCGGGCTGCAACATACTGATTTGCCCTCCAGATACCAGCCTTTTGCGACCTGTTTCGGCAGGTTACGGGCAGGCCGGTGGCGAGCCTGCGCCCCGGCTATTTCCGCTTGGGGCGCGGGGTCGTAAAAGCCTTGGCGTTGTGCTCGGCAAAGGCGCCAGGGACCGAAAATGTCCCGGTTTTCAGGTCATAGGCACACCACCAGTCCTCGATATAGGGCAGCTTGTGTTCTTCGCCCTGGGCGTCGAAGTTGAGGCTGATCACGACGTAACGGCTATCGGGCCAATGTGTGCCCAGCCAGGCGTAATTGTCGTCCATGCCTTTGACGAGCGCGGCGAACACGTGGCTGAGCGAATCCCGGTCCTTGGGGTCGCGGCGCAGCTTTTTGGCTGCCGGCGAGGCCCAGAAGTAATCCCAGGCCATCTCGCTCAGCGATTTCTTGGTTGCGGACGAGAAGTCATTGCCGCTCCGCCGGTACAGAAACAAATCCTGAAATCCCGCTCCCGTTTTCTGCGAGCGCACCAGCCACTGGCTGTCGGCGCTGAATCGAAAGCCCGCGGGATAGCCGGCAAGATCGGTGGTTTCCTCGGGATTCAGCAGCGAGGCGTGTTGACGGTTTTCGTCGAAGGTCCAGAACCGGTACAGATAACCTTCGTCGCCCTTATCGGCGGCATATTGCTCGACCCGAATTTGTTTGTCGGGCGAGGTGAAAATCGCATCCGGATCGGTCCGAAGTTTGAACTCCGGCCCCGGACCGGCCGCGCCGGCAGGCGCCGTTGTGGCGAGGCCAAGCAGCAGCAATGCCGAAAGCAGATATCCTGTTCGTCGTATCCAGCCGCCAGACATGCCCGCGTTCCGTTCCATTTTGCTGCTCATTGGACGCGGCAGGGGCCGCGAGGTTCAGTGCGATTTTCAGTCCGCGACGTCGATCGCGCGAATGGACAAGGCGGGCGTCTTTCGACATGACAGACGGACCGGAAGCGGTGTATCCGCGGCATCGCGAAACTTGCTGCGGAATGAGATAAAAAATCGAATAAATACAATGTTATATGACGATATTCTAAACGCATTGATCGGCTCGTTCGACGCTGCGCCCTCGCACGTCGGGGCGGATTGCCGATGACAGGGAATGACCAGGCGTCGCCATGGTGGTCGCCGGGACGGCACGCCGATCGAAAGCCGTTCCTGATGGCGCGGGCGGCAATCGCGCGGGCGCTGCGGGCCTGGTTCGACGAGCAAGGGTTTGCCGAGGCCGAGACCGGCATCCTGCAGGTTTCGCCCGGCAACGAGACCCATTTGCATGCCCCACGAACCGAACTGACCCGAGGCGACGGCACGCACGCGACGCGCTATTTGCGAACCTCGCCGGAGTTCGCGGCCAAGAAACTGCTCGCCGCCGGCGAAGAGAAAATATTCGAATTCGCGCGCGTGTTCCGCGACCGCGAGCGCGGCGATCTGCATTTGCCCGAATTCACCATGCTGGAATGGTACCGCGCCAACGCAGCATATGACGCCATCATGGCCGACAGTATCGTCGTCATCGCGCATGCGGCGCAGGCGACCGGCATCGGGCAGTTTTCGTTTCGCGGCCGCGTCGCCGATCCCTTCGCCGAACCTGAATTGCTGACGGTCGCGGCCGCGTTCGAGCGGTTTGCCGGGATCGATTTGCTGGCGACGGTCGCGGGCGGCGAAGGGGATCGTGCGGCACTCGCCGAGGCGGCAAAATCGGGGGTGCGGATTGCGGACGACGACACCTGGTCCGATATCTTCAGCAAGGTCCTGGTCGAGCATATCGAACCAAATCTGGGGCAGGGACGTTTGACGGTATTGTTCGAATATCCGGTGCCCGAGGCGGCGCTGGCGCGCGCGAAAGCATCCGATCCGCGGGTAGCCGAGCGGTTTGAGATCTATGCCTGCGGCGTCGAACTGGCGAACGGGTTTGGCGAATTGACCGATGCCGCCGAACAGCGTCGGCGGTTCACGCAAGCCATGGACGAGAAGGCACGGCGCTACGGCGAGCGCTATCCGCTCGATGAGGATTTTCTGCAGGCGGTCGCCGCGATGCCGGAAGCGAGCGGCGTCGCCCTCGGGTTTGACCGGCTGGTGATGCTGGCAAGTGGTGCACTGCGCGTCGATCAGGTGGTATGGACACCACCAGTTGGAGAGGCATGAACAGGATCGATCCGAAACTGGCGGCGACGTTGCGGCAACCGGCCGAGCTGGTCGACCGTGGCCTGGCTTCGGCTGCCGACCTTGCCGGTCTCGAACGGGTCGCCGCGCGCTACGCCATTGCGGTGACGCCTGACATCGCAGCGCTGATCGAACCTGGGGATCCCCACGATCCGATCGCGCGGCAGTTCATCCCGGACGCGCTTGAACTGGTGCAGCAGGCCGGCGAGCGCGCCGACCCGATCGGCGATGACGCGCATTCACCGGTCGCCGGCATCGTGCATCGGTATCCGGATCGCGTGCTGTTCAAGCTGGTTCACGTGTGCGCGGTGTATTGCCGCTTCTGTTTTCGCCGCGAGATGGTCGGACCCGGCAAGGCGACCACGCTGTCGGACACGGCCTATCGCGAGGCGCTCGATTATATTCGCGGGCAGCCCGGGATATGGGAGGTCATCCTGACCGGCGGCGATCCCCTGATGCTGTCGCCGCGGCGGCTGGCCGAAATCATGGCTGATCTTGCCGCCATCGATCACGTCAAGATCATCCGCTTCCATACCCGCGTGCCGGTTGCGGCGCCGGCGCGGATCAGCGCGGAAATGGTTGCCGCGCTGAGGGTTGAGGGCGCCACGACCTGGGTCGCGGTCCACGCCAATCATCCGCGCGAGCTGACGGCGGAGGCCCGCGCCGCCTGCGGCCGGCTGGTCGATGCCGGGATTCCCCTGGTCAGCCAGTCGGTTCTGCTTCGCGGCGTCAATGACGATACCGTGACGCTGGAAGCCCTGATGCGGGCCTTCGTCGAATGCCGGATCAAGCCCTATTACCTGCACCATGGCGATCTGGCGCCGGGTACCGCGCATCTGCGCACGACCATCGCGCACGGGCAGGAATTGATGCGCGGCTTACGCGGACGCGTCTCCGGCCTGTGCCAGCCCGATTACGTGCTCGATATCCCCGGCGGACACGGCAAGGCGCCGATCGGCCCGCATTATTTGTCGCATGCAAATTCAGGGGAGCGTGAACTATCATCGGAAAAGCGTTATCGTGTCGTCGATTATTGCGGTGACGTTCATCTCTATCCGCCATTGCCGTGATCCCGGCGATGACGGAGGGAGACGAGGGAGGACAGAAGCCGCCGGAAGACGAGGGCAACCGCACCATCGAGAATGCGGTCATGCTCGCCTTCTTTGCGGTACTGGTCGCCGTCGGTATTTGGTTGCTCGGCACGATGGCCGATGTCAGAAAGGTGCAGGATTGCGCCGGCCAGGGGCGGCGCAACTGCGGATCGATCGACGTTCCGGCGCGATAGGCGGCAAGTGAAAGAAAGTAAAACGGGAGAACCAGAATGCGAAAAATAATCCTGTCAGTGGCGCTCGTGGTTCTCACCGGTAGTCCGGAGGTGTTCGCGCAGGGCTCCGCGGTGCCGAAAAATTCGGACAAGCCGCTGCTCCAGGCGCCGGTCGGTCATCGCCAGCCACGCGCCGGCGACGTTCCCAATGAGAAGAACCTGAACGATCCGAACGATCCCTTGAGCAAGGAAAACGCTCTGCTCGACAAAAAAATAAAGAGCATCTGCCGCGGCTGTTAGGCGGCGGGGCGCAATGGCGCCCCACACCATGATCGATCGGCATCACCGGCCAGAATCTGCTTCATCGATATGAGCGGACTCTGGCCGTAACGTTTTGTCTGAGCTCGAAAACGCACTACGCCGATCGTTCGTTGAAGGGCCGCCGCGCCATGCTCCGCCTTGTCTCGACGGCGTCGGCCAGAACCTCCAGCGCCTGCACGGTGGCTTCCCAGTCGATGCAGCCGTCGGTGATGCTCTGCCCGTAGACGAGCGGCTTGCCCGGTACGACATCCTGCCGGCCCGCGACCAGATTGCTCTCCATCATCACACCGGCGATGCGCGTCTCGCCGCCGGATATTTGCCGGGCGATGTCGGCCGCGACCAGCGGCTGGTTCTCGGGCTTCTTGCTGCTGTTGGCGTGGCTGGTGTCGATCATGAGCCGCGGCGCCACGCCCGCTCGGGTGAGTTCGGCGCAGGCCGCATCGACGCTGCCGGCATCATAGTTCGGCTTGCTGCCGCCACGCAGGATGATGTGGCAGTCGTCATTGCCGGTCGTTGCCGCGATGGCCGAACGTCCACCCTTGGTGACCGCCATGAAATGGTGGGGATGCGACGCCGACTTCACGGCCTCGGCGGCAATGCGCACATTGCCGTCGGTGCCGTTCTTGAATCCGACCGCGCAAGAGAGCCCGGAAGCCAGTTCGCGATGGATCTGGCTTTCGGTGGTTCGTGCGCCGATCGCCGCCCACGCCACCAGATCGGCGATGTATTGCGGCGTCGTCATGTCGAGGAATTCGGTGCCGGCCGGCAGTCCGAGATTGTTCACCGCCGACAGCACGTTGCGGGCGAGACGCAGGCCCCGGTTGATGTCGAAGCTGCCGTCGAGGCCGGGATCGTTGATCAATCCCTTCCAGCCGACCGTCGTGCGCGGCTTCTCGAAATAGACCCGCATCACGATCTCGAGGCGGTCGGCCAGCCGTTCCCGCAGGGCGACCAGGCGTTCGGCGTATTCGACGGCCGCCGCGGGATCGTGCACCGAGCAGGGGCCGACCACGACCAGAAGCCGGTCATCGGTCCCGTTCAGGATCGCGTGGATGGCGTTGCGCGCCGCCATCACGATACGCGTCGCGGTCAGGGTACGCGGGATCTCGCGCATAACCTCTTGCGGCGTCGTCAGTTCTTTCAGTTCGCTTATTCGAAGATCGTCTGTGGTGCTCAACACGGCTTGGCTCCTGTTTTTGAAGAAACCTGCCGGCCAATAAAAAAAGCCGCCAGGTCTGGCGGCTGTTCGGACTTCCTGCTGCAATACTTAGATTGAGCGCGATCCTCCCACCGCCAGCGAGCTGTCGAAGCTAAAATACCAATAGTTGCTGGTGGCGATCATGATCATGGCGGGCTCTATAGCTCACGCATGGGGACTTGTCATCCCCCAATCGACGAAGGAATGGGGCAGGGCTTGCCGGCGCGCCTCAGGCCTTGCGCGCGGCGAGCGCCATGCCGACCAGCGAGGCGCCGCCGAGCACCAGGTTGATCCCGACCAGCAGGCCGATTGCCCATTCGGCCGAACCGGGAAGGCCGGAGATGATCAGGCACGCGATCAGGATGTCCATCAGCCCGGACACCAGCAGCCAGGACCAGCGCTCCGACAATTCGCGGCGGTGCTCCAGCGCATACATGATGGTGGTAACGCCCTCGGCGAGAAAATAGGCGCCGACGACGATGGTGAGTGTGAGCACGCCCTGCATCGGCCTTGCGATCAGGATCAGGCCGGCGAGGACCGCAAGTGCCGCCGAAAACAGCGACCACCAGAACCCCGGCATCTGCCGCGCCCAGAACGTAACAAAGAGTCCGGCGACGCCGCTAATCAGGAACATCCAGCCGAGCAGGATGGTCACCGCAAGGCTCGCCAGCGGCGGCAAGATCATCGCCGCCAGGCCGAGCACCGCAAGCAGGATGCCTTCGAACAGGAAGGCTTTCCAATGCGCCTTCACGGCAGCGCTCATTTCGGACTGCAATTTAGTGATGTCGTGAGGAAGGGTCATGACAGCTCTCCCGGTAGGCGCGGACCGATACTAGAGCGTTTTGGATCGAAGTGGAAACCGGTTTGCGCCAGTCACATGCGCGAGAAGAGCGCGTCCAATTTTAGGTGTCGCGCTAACCGGCCTCGGGGGCCGACGAGAAGCCTTCCGACGTCGCGCGCATCCGGTTGCGGCCAAGGATGTAGACGGCCGTGGTTGCCAGCAGCAATGCGAGGCCGATCAGGATCGATGTGAAGCCGATCGGGATCAGCACCAGCGAGGCGTTGCGTTCCGGATTGATGAACCAGTGGTGCAGCGAGGTCAGCAGGAACGACACGCCGGCGAAGCCGGCGCCGCCACCGATGACCAATAGCGCCCACATCCGCCGCAGCTGGCTCAACCGTTCCCGCGCGACGTCGGTGCGCGGTGCATGATGGCGGCCCACGCGCCGCACCAGCCGCGCTGCGAATCCGATCGAGCTGAAGCCGATGACCAGGCTTGCCGCGCCCAGCAGCAATCGCGTGGTGGAGCCGAGGTCAGGATGTTTCTGCAGCGTCAGCAGCGGAAAATCGAACGCCGCATGCAATGCGACCGGCGCAAACAGCGCCAGCATCCAGCTCGAGATGCGGGCGAGGTCGCGGTTATGCCGGTTGGCGCCGAGCGCGGTGCCGGCACGTGCGATGGCGATGTAGGCGCCGGCGATGATGCCCAGCGCCCCGTGGAACGGCACGGTGAGGACGCTGCGCAACGCCGCCAGCGATCGCCACATGTCGGCGTGCTGCACCAGGTAAGCGAGGTTTTCGTAGGCGGCGAATCCGAGGCCGGCCGCCGCGCCATAGACCACGGTGTCCATCGGGTCGGCGAAGGTGCGGCGCTTCCATGACACCCCGATGATCACGAGCACCTTGACGATTTCTTCGGGGGCGGCGACGCCGAACACCGAGCGGAGACCTTGCGTCATCCAGGGATTTCCGGGGACCGCGAGAATCGCGGCAAACGGCGCGCGGGCGATACCCAACAGCGAAATGCTGGCCGCGCCGAGCACAAACGCGATCCACACCTGGGCGGCCGGGCCGGGGCGTTCGTCGGCGGCAATGACCAGCCACAGCAACAGCAAGGCGGGCGCGATAGCCGCGGCGCCGATGACGGTCGGGAGCGATTGAAGCAGCAACATCCAGGGAGCTTTGCCTAAGGTTGTGGATCGAAAATGGCCGTAAATTCAGCAGTTTGCAAGGAAGCCAAACGCGACTTGTTGTCGCCGAAATCCCAAATCGTCGACCGCCTCCACGCGGCCTCCTGGTTCGTTTTGTGCGGCTGCAATGACCATGGCCAGAGAAGCGCCAGCCTGACTCTTTCCGCGTCACTGTGACCGTCACGCCACAGCATTAACCTCCCGATTCCACTAAAACGAATGGCAGGAATTTTGGCGACAAGGGGAATCATCATGAAGAAATTTGCATTGGGAGTGGTTGCTGCTCTGGCGATGACGGGATCGGCTGTCGCAGCTGATATGGCCGTCAAGGCGCGCCCCGTCGTGGCTCCGGTCGTTGCCTACAATTGGTCGGGTTGCTACATCGGCGGTAACGTCGGCGGTGGCTGGTCGCGAACCACGCAGGATCGTTCCGGCATCGTCAACGTCGGACCCATTGTTCCGAATACGCCCTACGGTTCCAGCGACGGTAGCGATTTCGTCGGCGGCGGTCAGATCGGCTGCGATTATCAGTTCGCCAGCAACTGGGTGATCGGCATCCAGGGCATGTACGATTACGCGCGCGTCGACAGCTCGCACTTCCTGACGGCCTTCCCGACCTTCCGGTCTGATATCCGCACCAAGGACGTCTGGACCGTGACGGGCCGCGTGGGTTACCTGTTCACGCCCCAGTTGCTCGGCTACGTCAAGGGCGGCGGCGCTTGGGCCCGGGCTGACTATGAAATCTTCCAGCCGGGTGGCGTGTTGCTCTCCGAAACCGCTTACGGTGTGAACCGCAGCGGCTGGACCGTCGGTGGCGGCCTCGAATGGATGTTCGCTCCGGGCTGGTCGGTGTTCGCCGAATACAACTACATGGACTTCGGTCGCAAGGACGTGACGTTTGTGACGGCGCCGGTCGCGTTTGGAAATCCCGACATCGTTCGCACCAAGCTCGAAATTTCGACCGCCTTGGTTGGCGTGAACTACAAGTTCAACTTCGGTGGCCCGGTCGTCGCCAGGTACTGAGTCCTTCCCGAGACAAATTAAAAGCCCCGGCATCGTCCGGGGCTTTTTTTTGTGCCTGTGTTCCGCAGGTCAACGCCGCGTGGACGTCAGCCGGCCAGCAGGCGGCGGCAGGCATCGACAAAGACCGCGGCGCCGGTGACGATGTCGGCATCCGCCGTGTTCTCGGTCCAGTGA
>JBOHIT010000806.1:0-13385 GCA_050726155.1 Bradyrhizobium sp. | reverse complement strand
GCGTGGAGTTCGGGACATCGCCTCCGTCGGACGTGATCGCGGAAGAGACCGCCACCCCGACCGTATGCACGTCGCTCAGATCGACATCCGTAAAGGACAGTGTGCCCGTAGGCACCGGGGTCGTTTCATCGAGCGACGTCGATCCGGTCTGCCCCACTTGCTCGGCGACCGAAGCCGATCCGGGTCCGCTGGTGACGACCACGGCGTCATTGGCGCCGGTGACAACAACTGAAACCGTCTCGGTCGCGCTGGTCGAGGCATCGCTGACCTGGACGTTATAGTTGACGGTCAGAGTCTCGCCTTCTGCGAGGAAGTCGAGATCCTGGTCCGCAATGGCAAAGTCCCAGTCGATGCTGCCGGTACCGGTACCGGTGGAATCATGCAGCGTGGTGGTGAGCGCTGCGGCGAGGTCGGCCTGTGTCGCCGCGGGGACGGGCCCGGAAGTGGAGTCAAGTGTTACCGCCACGGCGTGGGTGTCACCGGTGTCAGTATCGGTAAAGGCAAGCGTTCCCGCGGGGGTGGTGGGTGTGGTGTCAGGAACAGGCGAGCCCGTGGTGTCGGCGAGCTCCGCCACGGTGGACGATTGCGGCCCGCTGGTGATTACAACCGGGTGATTGGTGCCGAGGATCGTGATGGTAACATCCTGGGTGTCAGAGCCTCCTGCGGGATCGGTAACCTTGACATGATAGGTGATCGTCAACGTCTCGCCGGCCGAGAGGAAGCTCGCCGCGCTGTTCTGCAGCGCAAAATTCCAGTCGACCTCACCAATCAGATGCCCGTTGGAATCCGGTCCCAGCGCAGTGTGAAACGCCGCAAGCAGATCGGCATTGGAAAGCGGAATCGCCCCGCCGCCAGAACGCGTTGCCATGGCAGTGGTCGAGACCGTGTGGGTATCAGACAAATCAATGTCGCTGAAAAGCAGACCGTCATGAGCGGTAAGATTGCCCGACGGATCGACATTCTGGCCTTCGATGAGATGTGCGGTCTCGGGACCGCACAGATAGATCGGCTTGTCGTTGGTCCCGATCACGATCACCACGACGTTCTGCGTGCTGACACCGCCGGCATTGTCGTCAAGCTTCACCGCATAGGTAATATTGATTTGCTCGCCGGCCGCGAGATAGTCGAAGGCGAGATCGGGGGCGGAGAAAGTAGTGTTGATGGCGCCATTGCTGGAGCCGGAATTCTTCACGACGCTGTCGATGTCGAAGAACGCCATCAACTCGGCGGTGCCGAGCGATCCGGGCAGGATTCCGGTGGTCACGCCCGATGCGGAAACGCCGGTCACTGTCGCGGTGTGGCCGGTGTTGGCGAGATCCTGATCGACGAAGTTCAGCGTGACGTGAGCGATATCCGGCGACAACGACAGCGTATGGTTGGCCTGCTCGGTCAAGGTCGCGTTGGCCGCCATGCTGATCACCGGCTTGTCGTCGGTCCCGGTGACGGTGATCTTCACGGTTTGCGTGGTCATTCCGCCGTGGTTGTCGAAAACCTTGATGCTGTAGGTAAGGACCAGCGTTTGATTCTTGGCGAGAAAATCGAAATCATCGTCGACGTCACTGAACGACCATTTGATCTTTCCTGAGCCGTTGCTGTCGCTCACAATCGACGATGTCATGGCGGTGTTGAAATCCGCCAGCGACGACGCCGGAATGACCGTGCCTCCCGACACCACCGCCGATTGCAGGGTCGCGGACGTCGTGTGGACATCGCTGTGATCGGAATCGTTGAAATTCATCGTACCCGACAACAAATGCGGCGTCAGCGAATCCGAAGTATTGGCGGTTTCGGTGAAACTGCCCGTCGCGGATGAAGACGTGAAAACCGGATTGTGATTGGTCATGGGAAACCCCTGCCTGCGTTGCCACACGAATGCCGCCGCGCTGAAAACAGCGGCGCGATTATTGGTTTTGGAATATTCGCAAGCCGCGCGCGGCGTCAGGAATGGGGAACGGCAATAGATGCCGGCACAGTCGCGTTTTCGAAACTAGCGTCGTAGTTTTTCAGTTTAATGACCTGTGGTTGCGGCGCGCAGTCACAACGCAATGCAAAACGCTTTTTCAGTCAGGCTATCGATGGATTATCGACCGGAAATATGCGGCCACGATCTGCAACCACAGCGATCTTATTCCTGAGGTCGTAGAAACGTCAACATACACGTTGAAATTTTCGAACGCTCCGCGTCGGAATCCGAAAGCTCCAACTTGCAAAGAAAAATTTTGAACCAAAGTACAAATTCAAAGACTAATGCCGCCTGCAGGCTCGCGCGAATAGACGCCCGGGTTCCACTGCGGAACTCGACTTGCCCTTCCAGTTCGGCGTCCGCTTGAGGATGGCGTCCAGTCCCTCGCGTCCGATCTTTCAGCGCAACCGCTCGACGCCGATCGAGTGATTTTCTGCTTGAGGCAGTCTGGCTGTGCTGGCCGGATTACTACTCCCGCAAATATTCTCACTGATTTGCGACGATTGCCTGGCCTCTCGGGGGCTTTTGGCGCAGCCGCACTTGCCCTCCAGCAAGGGTTGCGACTAGATACGACGAGCCAAGCAGAATGATTAACTTGCGGGGAAATGGTCAGTGAGTTTCGGCGCCTCACTAAACGACGGCATGATCGCAAAGCTCCTGGGTCCGCTCGATCTTCGATTGAGGTCCGCACAGCAGACGTACACGGCATACCTCGAAGGCGGACGAACTTTTCTGCACGCTTCTATTCTGCACGAGCATAACTCTGCGGCTAGGGATATCTCGCTTCGCTACGGCTACCTTTTGCCGGAACATCTGCAAAATGATCTGCTCAAACTGATCTTCCACATCGATGTGTGGATGACGCTATGGACCGATCTAAGAGATCGTACTTCGCCGAAAACGACTGATCAGTTCGTCTTCAATAATCCTGTCCCGTTTCCGCGTGAAAGCGTCGCGCGGATATCTGAATATTATCATCTGCAGCGTATAGTGTGCCAAAAAGGCACTGATTGATTGCGCGCCGCGCGCAGCATGATGCGAGGCTGTCAGGACTGTTCGACTATCGTGATGGCAAAAGAGAGCCCTCAAGCCCAGCTCCTGAGAATATAATACCCTTACTTGCCCTTCCAGTTCGGCGTCCGCTTGTTGAGGAAGGCGTCCATTCCCTCGCGGAAATCCTCGCTCATGTACGCGCGCAGGATCAGGTCACGACCTTCCTCGCGCGACAGCGTGCGACGAAGACGCAGCACCGCTTCCTTGGCGGTTTCCATCGTGATCGGCGCATGGCCGGCAACGAGCTTGGCGGTTTCATCGGTGCGACGCTGCAGCGTCGGAACGTCAGGCACCATTTCGTTGAGCAGCCCGAGCGACAGCGCCTCAGGCGCCTCGATCAGCCGCGCCGTAAAAATCAGATCCTTGGTCCGCGCCGGCCCGACCAGTGCGACGACCCGGCTGATGTTGGACATCGACAGGCAATTGCCCAGCGTGCGCGCAATCGGAAAACCGATCCGCGTCGCAGCCGTACCGATCCGGATATCGCAGCAGGCGGCAATCCCCGCGCCGCCGCCGGTGCAGGCGCCTGCGATGGCCGCAATCGTCGGCACCCGGACTTTCTCCAGCGTGCCCAGCACGCGATCGATCCGCTCCTCGTATTCGAGCGCGTCCTCCGCGGTCTTAAAGGCACGGAACTGCGAGATATCGGTACCCGATGCGAACGCCTTGTCGCCCGTGCCGGTCAGGATCATGACCTTGATCGAGCGATCCTGGTTGACGCTCTCGCAGATCGCCGCCATCTGCTCGTACATCGCAAATGTCAGCGCGTTGCGGGCCTGCGGCCGGTTGAACGTCAGCCGGGCAATGCCGTCCTCGACGGAATAGAGCAGGTCTTCGGTCGTAGCTACCGGTGCGTTCATCGCAATTCTTTCTGTTCTTGTCGTTGTTGGGTCGAGACCAATTCAGGCGACGGCGACCTTCGGCATGGAAACGACATCGCGTCCCTTGAGGACCTCCATCGCCGCCAGCACACCCCCGCCACGATGCGGCACCTTGGCGAGATCGAGACCCATCTCGACGCCCGACAGCGTGCCCATCAGCATCAGATCGTTGAAGTGACCGATATGGCCGATCCGGAACACCTTGCCCTTGATCTTGTTGAGGCCGGTTCCAAGCGACATATCGAAGTTTTCCAGAACCACCTTGCGGAAGTTATCGGCGTCGTGGCCTTCCGGCATCACCACGCCGGTCAGCGCCGGCGAGTGCGCGCCCTGTTCCTGGCACTGCGTTTCCAGGCCCCAGACCTTGATCGCCGCGCGCGTCGCGGCGCTGTGGCGCTTGTGGCGGGCGAAGACGTTTTCCAGCCCCTCTTCCTCGAGCATCTTGACCGCCTCGCGCAACCCGAACAGCAGGTTGGTTGCCGGCGTATAGGGCCAGGTGCCCGCCTTGTTGATCGCGATGACTTCCTGCCAGTCCCAATAGGAGCGCATGGCCGGGTTGGCCTTCGCGACCGCGACCGCCTTTTCCGACACGGCATTGAAACCGAGACCCGGCGGCAGCATCAGACCCTTCTGCGATCCGGCGACCGACACGTCGATGCCCCAGGCGTCGTGCTCATATTCCAGTGAACCGAGACCGGAGATGGTGTCGACCATCAGCAGCGCCGGATGCTTGACGCGATCGAGGATGTTGCGGACGTCCTGCGGATGGGTGACGCAGGCGGTTGAGGTCTCGTTGTGAACCACGCACACGGCCTTGATCTTGTGCGTTTTGTCAGCCGACAACCGCGCCTCGATCTGCTCGAGGTCGGCGCCGTGACGCCAGTCGCCCGGCAGGAAATCCACTTCGAGCTTGAACTTTTCGGCGATGCCGCGCCACAGCACGGCGAACTGCCCGGTTTCCGCCATCAGCACCTTGTCGCCGGGCTGCAGCGTATTGACGAGTGCCGCCTCCCACGCGCCGGTGCCGGACGACGGGTAGATGATCACCGGCTGCTTGGTGCGAAACACCCGCTGCATGGCCGCCAGCACCGCGTGGCCGATCTCGGCGAATTCGGGACCGCGATGGTCCATTGTCGGCATGTCCATGGCGCGCAGCACCCGGTCCGGCACGTTGGTCGGTCCCGGAATCTGCAAAAAATGCCGTCCAGAGTGCACAGTCATGGGGCGTCCTTCCCGGTCGTATCTTGGCTCAGCGAGCCGCTCGAATATCACTATTTGGCGGGCTTGTCCCTCGCCCGGCGCGGCCCGTCAATGCATAAGAAGCAGGGCTTTGCCTTGCCAAGGCGGACCCCGGCAGGCAAGAGACTGCGGAGCACTCGCGGGACCAAGGCAATGGCGGCAACTGGGGCCGAAAAGTCACAAAATTCGGCTGAAAGCAGCGCCCTTGCCGCGCATCTTGCCCGCGAGATTACCGGCGACGTCTTCTTCGACGCCTTCAACCGTGGCCGCTACGCGACCGACGCCTCATTCTATCAGATCATGCCCTTGGGCGTGGTGGTCCCCCGGACCATGGACGAGGCGCTGCGGACGCTGGCGATATCGAGGGATGCCGGCCGAATCGTTACCCCGCGCGGCGGCGGCACCTCGCAATGCGGCCAGACCGTCAACGAGGGCATCGTCGTCGACTTTTCCAGGCATCTGAACCGCATCGTCTCGCTCGATGTCGAAAATCGCACCTGCGTGGTCGAACCCGGCATCGTGCTCGACGACCTCAACCGCCAGCTCAGAAAGCACGGGTTGTGGTTTCCGGTCGACGTCTCGACGGCCTCGCGCGCCACCATCGGCGGCATGGCCGGCAACAATTCCTGCGGCGGGCGTTCGCTTCGCTACGGCACCATGCGCGACAACACGCTGTCGATGGACGCGGCGCTGGCCGACGGCACGCTGCTGCATTTCGGCGAGGTGCCGCGCGATCTCGCGCGCGTGAATTCGCCAACCAGCGGGCTCGCGCTGTTCCGCGACATGCTCGATCTCGGCAGCCGCGAGGCAAGCGAGATCGCCGAGAAATTTCCGCAAGTGCAGCGGCGCGTCGGTGGCTACAACCTCGATGCGCTGGTGCCGCGCAATGCGGCAAATAACCTGGCGCATCTATTGGTCGGCTCCGAAGGTACGCTGGCCTTCACGACGCAGGTCGAGCTCAAGCTATGGCCTGTCATCCGCAACAAGGTGTTGGGCGTCTGCCATTTCGGCAGCTTCTATGAGGCGATGGACGCCGCCCAACATCTGGTGAAGCTCCGACCGATCGCGGTGGAACTGGTCGACCGCACCATGATCGCGCTCGGGCGCGACATTGCGATGTTCAGGCCGGTGATCGACGCAACCGTGCGCGGCGATCCCGATGCGCTCCTGATCGTCGAATTCGCGGAGGAAGATCAGGCCGACAATTTGCAGAAGCTCACGCAGCTCTCCGAGCTGATGTCGGATCTCGGCTTCGGCTGGAGCCATTCGCAACGCAAATGGGGCGGCGTGGTCGACGTCATCGAACCCGCGACGCAGACGGCGATTTCGGACTTCCGCACCTCCGGCCTCAACGTCATGATGTCGATGAAGCAGGAAGGCAAGCCGGTCTCCTTTGTCGAGGACTGCGCGGTGCCGCTGCCGCATCTCGCCGATTACACCGAACGCCTCAACGGCATCTTCGCCAAACACGGCACCCGTGGCACGATGTATGCTCATGCCTCAGAGGGCTGCCTTCATGTGCGCCCGGTACTGAACCTGAAGCTCGAAAAGGACTTCAAGGCGATGCGCGCCATTGCCGAAGAGACTTTCGAGATGGTGCGCGAATACAAGGGCTCGCATTCCGGCGAGCACGGCGACGGCCTGGTCCGCTCTGAATTCCACGAGGCGATGTTCGGCTCGCGCATCGTTGCCGATTTCAAGGAGGTCAAGCATCGCTTCGACCCGGATAATGTTCTCAATCCCGGCAAGATTGTCGATCCGCCCAGGATGGACGACCGCAATTTGTTTCGTTATCCGCCGGATTATCGAATCGGCGAGCTGAAAACCGTCCTCGACTGGTCGGCCTATCCCGGCGCCGGCGGCGGTTTCCAGGGCGCCGTCGAGATGTGCAACAACAATGGCGCCTGCCGGAAGCTCGAAGGCGGCGTGATGTGCCCGTCCTACCGCGCGACCCGCAACGAGAAAGACGTCACCCGCGGCCGCGCCAATACCTTGCGATTGGCGATCTCGGGCCAACTCGGGCCGGACGCGCTGGCCTCCGACGAGATGCTGGAGACGCTCAAACTCTGCGTCTCCTGCAAGGCCTGCCGCCACGAATGCCCTGTTGGCGTCGATATGGCCAAGATGAAGATCGAGGTATTGGCGGCGCGTGCGGCAACCCACGGGCTTTCGCTGCGCGACCGGCTGGTCGGATACCTGCCCCGCTATGCCGGCCTCGCGTCCCGCTTTGCGCCGCTCGCCAATTGGCGCAACAAGAGCCCGCTGCTGCGCACGCTGTTCGAGAAATTCGCGGGAATCAGCGCGCAGCGCGCTTTACCTGCGTTCCGGCGCGATGTGTTCCGGACCGATGGCGAGACCTTCGGCCCGGAAGGCGGCCGCGAGGTCGTGCTGTTTGCGGACACGTTCAACCGCGCCTACGAGCGCGAAAATCTCGACGCGGCGCTACGCGTTTTGGTGGAAGGCGGATACCGCGTCCACGTTCCCAGGCCGGCAGATCGCGCCCGGCCGTTATGCTGCGGCCGGACGTTCCTCTCGGCGGGCCTGGTCGATCAGGCGCGCGTGGAACTGGACCGGCTGGTCACGACATACGCGCCGTTCGCGGTGCGCGGTGTACCGATCGTTGGACTGGAGCCGAGTTGTCTGCTGACGCTCCGCGACGAGCTGCTTTCGTTGCGATCCGACAACGACGCCAAAACCATCAGCGCGCATGCGCTGCTGTTCGAGGAATTTCTGGTTCGCGAGGCGGAAGCCGGCCGCCTGCAATTACCCCTCGGCGCGATGCCCGCGAAGGCACTGGTTCACGGCCACTGCCATCAAAAATCGTTCGGCGCGTTCAAGCCGGTTGAAAAGGCGCTCCGCCTCGTTCCCGAACTGAACGTCGAAACCATCGAATCCAGTTGTTGCGGCATGGC
This sequence comes from Bradyrhizobium sp., assembly GCA_050726155.1. Taxonomy (GTDB): domain Bacteria; phylum Pseudomonadota; class Alphaproteobacteria; order Rhizobiales; family Xanthobacteraceae; genus Bradyrhizobium. The sequence continues at coordinate 5,337 of JBOHIT010000806.1, read as the reverse complement.
CGGCGCGTTCGGCTATGGTGCCGATACTTATAAGGCGTCGATGGACATGGCCGAACTCTCGCTGCTGCCGGCGGTGCGTGGCGCCGACCCGGCTACGTTGATCGTCGCCGACGGCACCTCGTGCCGGCATCAAATCAAGGATGGCAGCGAACGCTCTGCCCTACACGTTGCGCGCGTTCTGGCGATGAGCCTCGATCGCGCTAAAGCCAGCTCACCCCTCTCTGCCGCAAAGGAACCGATCCATGGCTGAACTCACCCTCGACATTGCCCGCAAGATTCTCGACGCCGCGCTTGCCAAAGGTGTCGAGAAAAAGCTGAAGCCGCTGGTCATCACCATCCTCGATGCCCGCGGTTGCGTCAAAGTCACGGCCGCGCAGGACGGCACCAGCCTGATGCGCGCCGAAATCGCCCACGGCAAGGCCTATGGCGCGCTGGCGCTTGGCATGGGCTCGCGCGCGCTGTTCCAGCGTGCGCAGGAGCAGGCCTATTTCGTCAGCGCGGTGAATACGCTGGCGCAAGGCCGTCTCGTCCCGGTGCCCGGCGGTGTCTTGATTCAGGATGGCGGCGTTTTGCTCGGCGCCGTCGGTGTCAGTGGCGACACTTCGGACAATGACGAGATCTGCGCCATCGCGGGCATCGAAGCCGCGGGGCTCAAGGCCAACGCAGGATAGTACGCCAGTCCGTTACCGCCCCGGCCATGACGGTTTGCGTTTCTCGCCGAAGGCCTTGAGGCCTTCCTTGGCGTCTTCCGTCATGGCCAGCAAGGCAATCTGGCTTTCGGTGTAGGCGATGCTTTCGTCGAACGACATCGAAGCGATCGCGCGCATGGCATATTTGCCGCGCCGGATCGCAGTCGGTGACTTGTCGACGATGCGGCTGATCAGCCAGTCGACCTTGGCGTCGAGTTCGGCCGACGGCACCACGTAGTTCAGAAGCCCGGCGGCCTGGGCCGCCTTCGCATCGAAGGGTTCACCGGTCAGCGCCCATTCGTTGATGAGGCGCGGCGGCGCCATCGATTGCAGCAGACTCATCACCTGCATCGGGAACACGCCGACCTTCACTTCGGGCAATCCAAAGATCACGTGGTCGGCAGCAACCGCCATGTCGGTCATGCACAGCAGGCCCATACCGCCAGCCATGCAAACGCCCCCTACCCGCGCAATCGCCGGCTTGGTGGCGTTCTGCGACAGCCGCAGAAGATCGGCGTAATCGACATTCGGCCTGGAGAAATCCATCGCGAAGGCGGCGCCGCTGTTCTGCAGGTCGGCGCCGGCGCAAAACGCCTTGTCGCCCGCCCCCGTCAGAACGATGACACGGACTTCCTTGTCGTCATGCGCGTCGCGATACCCCTTGGCGATGCCGGCGACGACATCGGCATTGATGGCGTTGCGCTTGTCCGGCCGGTTAATGGTAATCCAGAAGGCCTGTCCGCGCTTTTCACGTATCACGCTGCTGCTGTCGGTCATTTGTTCCGCTCGCCCTGTTTGCCGTGGATGTTTTCCTTGGATTGGCGAACATTTGCGGCAGGAAGCCGGGGAACTGCAAGCGGATTTAGGCCGCGGGTGCCGCCTTCTTCACCCAGACCTTGTTGTCATGGAACGCCGCACCACCGACGGGGGCAACCGTCTCGGCTCCGGTCAGCATGTTGATACCGCGGCCGCCGATATGGGCCTTGTTCGGCTGGATCGATTCCGCGATCAGGACGCCGCGCCGCAGGCCATCGAACAGCTTGACCGTTAAATTGGTCTCGCCCCTGACATTTCCGAGCGTGACGACGTCGCTGTCGAGGAGCCCAAGCGCTGCGGCATCTTCGGGATGCATCATCACCGAGGGCTTGCCCTCGCGCGTAATCGACGACGGTGTTTCGTTGAAGCTGGTATTGAGGAAGCTGCGCGAAGGACTGGTGGCAAGCCGGAACGGATGGGCCTCATCCGCCTCCTCGATGATGGTCCAGTGGTCCGGCAATGACGGCATCTGCGCCCACGGCCCCAACCCGGCATTACCGAAGGGAGGATTCGCCCAGTCGGCCTTGAAGTGGAACTTCTTGTCGGCGTGCGCGAAGCCGTCGAGGTAATGCGAGGTGCGGAAGTCCGGCTGGATGTCGCGCCACAAATCCGCCTCCAGCGTCGCGATATCGCCGTGACCGCTCTTCTTCAGCGTCGCGTCGATCAATTCGCGGGGCGACATCTCAAAGCCAGGATGCATGGCATTGAGACGGCGGCCGAGACCTTGCAGCACCTCGTGGTTCGACCGGCATTCGCCGGGCGGATCGATCAGCTTGGCGCCGACGGAAATATGCTGGTGTCCGCCGCCGTAATAGAGATCGTCGTGCTCCATGAACATGGTCGCCGGCAGCACGATATCGGCCATGGCAGCCGTTTCGGTCATGAACTGCTCATGCACCACCATGAACAGGTCTTCGCGCGCAAAACCCTGGCGTACCAGTGCCTGCTCCGGCGCCACGGTCATCGGGTTGGTATTCTGGATCAGCATCGCCTTGACCGGCGGCCCGCCCTTCAAGGCTTCGGCGTCGCCGGTCAGGATGCGGCCGATTTGCGACTGGTCGAGCCAGCGGGTGGTGCGATCAAGCGCGTCGTGGCCCTCGATGATGGACTCATCGAACTTCCAGATCGCAAAATTGTTGAAGAACGCGCCACCGCCCTCATGCAGCCAGGCACCGGTCACCGCCGGGATACACAGCGCCGCATGCATTTGCGCGGCGCCATTGCGGCTGCGGGTGAATCCATACCCGAGACGAAAGAACGAACGCTTGGTCTGGCCGACCAGACGAGCGAACGCCTCGATTTCCTCGACCGGCACGCCCGAGATCGACGAGGCCCATTCCGGCGTGCGAGTCGCCAGATGCGCTTCCAGTTCATTCGGACAATCGGTGTAGCGCGCCATATAGGCCCGATCCGCATAACCTTCGCGGAACAGCACATGCATGACGCCGCAGGCAAATGCGCCGTCGGTGCCGGGCTTGAGCAGGATCTTGATGTCGGCCTGCTTCATGGTGTCGTTGTTGTAGACATCGATCGCCGCGATCTTGGCGCCGCGCTCCTTGCGGGCACGCATCGCATGCGTCATCACATTGACCTGCGTGTTCACGGGATTGGTGCCCCAGATCACGACGAGGTCGGAGACACCCATCTCGCGCGGATCAACGCCCGCGATCTTGCCGGTGCCGATGGCAAAGCCGATACGCGCAACGTTCGCGCAGATCGTCTGGTAGAACCGGGAATATTTCTTCACATTGGCCAGACGGTTGATGCCATCGCGCATCACCAGCCCCATGGTCCCGGCGTAATAATAAGGCCATACCGATTGGGCGCCGAATTCATGCTCCGCCTGATCGAAACGCGCGGCGATCTCGTCCAGCGCCTCATCCCACGAAATTCGCGTGAACTGGCCCGAGCCCTTGGGCCCGGTGCGGCGCATCGGATGCAGCAGCCTGTCGGGATGATGGATGCGCTCGGCGTAGCGCGCGACCTTGGCGCAGACGACTCCGGCGGTGTAGGTCTGCAGCTTGGAGCCGCGTACCCGGCCGATGCTGCGGCCGTCGATCACTTCGATGTCGAGCGCGCAGGCCGAGGGGCAATCGTGCGGGCAAGTGGAGTGGCGGATGTCGACCTTGGCATGCTGGTTCATGCTCCGATAGGTAACATCAAAAACCGCCGTCGCCGAGTGGGTTTATCCCCGAGTACCCGGCGAAAACGTCAGCCGGGGCATGCACTAGAGCCGTTTCCGTTTCGATTGAATCGAAACGGGGGCTCTAGATTCCTTATTTTGACGCGTTTTCTTAACGCGAACCGGGTCCACTTCGCTGGAAAACGCTCTAGGCGCCGAGATAGGCGCCGCCGTTGGCGTGGATCGCCTGCCCGTTGATGTAGCGTGCGCCCGGCCCGCAGAGGAATCGCACCATGGCCGCGACGTCGTCCGGCCGGCCCCGCTCGCCCGTGATGGTCTGGTGCGACAGATGATGCGCCGGCTCCGGTTTGTCCTTGGGCCGCGGCGTGCCGATCAGGCCGGGGACGACGCAGTTTACGGTGATGCTGTCATCGGCGAGGTCGTGGGCCAGCGCCCGGGTGAGGCCGATGACCCCGGCTTTCGCGGTGACAACGTGCGCGCGGTTCTTCGCCCCGGTATGCGCGCTGAGCCCGCCGATATTGACGATGGTGCCTGCGCCGGATTTGCGCAGAGCCGGCAAGCAGGCCTTGACGCAATGAAACGTGCCATCCAGCGTGACGTCAAGGATTTCACGCCACTCACGATAGTCCATCTCGGCGAACGCTTTTTCGCGCCGCAGGGCTGCGTTGTTCACGAGGCAGTCGATGCGGCCGAATTGCTTTACCGCCGCATCCGCCATCGCCTGCACGGCACCGGCGTCGGCGACGTCGCCAATATGGACCAGCGCCTTGCCGCCCAACGACTCGATCTCACGCGCGACCGCCTCCGCCTCGGCACGGTTACTGCGTGCGTTCACCACAACGGACGCGCCACCGTCCGCCAGGGCCAACGCAATCGCGCGGCCGATGTTGCGGCCGGCGCCGGTGACAACAACGACTTTGCCGGTGAGTTCCTTGGTCATGCGAGCCTATCCACGTAACGACGAAAGATCGATCTTGTCCTGGTATAACCTGGCCATCAGCTTCAAAGCGCCGTCACTCTGCGCCTTGCTCCACCCGCCGTGCTGCGCGTTGAGCAGAAACTTGTCCGTCACGTCCTGCCGGGTCAACGGCTCCTGCGCACCGCCGCGCAGATAGGGCTGCCGCTCCTCGACGACGCTGCCATCTCTCATGGTGGCACGAACGTGGCCGGTATAATTGTTCGGATAGGGGTTGTCCGGATCGATCACGAATTTCACTTTCGCCGCAAGCGCCAGCACGCGCGCATCGTTGATCGCGCTCTCCGTGAACGCGCCGAGCCCGACACCGCCATGCACGAATCCGGTCGCCAGCAAATAGGGCACTGCGAATTTGGCGGCGTAGCCGTTGCGCGGACGCTGCTTGTCGGCGAGCGGCTCCCACAGCCGGTGCACGGTCCCTTCCGCGACCTCGCAGACGATTTCGGCGACGTCTTCCGGCTTGATGCCGCGCGCAGCCAGCCGTCGCGCGCAGTCGATATAGGGCTGCGCCATCGTCCCGCATGGATAGGGTTTGAACGCCAGCGTGTCCGTGACCCACCGCGTGCCGAAATCTCCCGTCAGGGCGTCGTAGTCGCCCTGGGTGGTGTGCGCGAAGCCGTGGAAAAGCCCATGCACGCCTTCGAACACCGTGCGCGGACCAACGAACCCGCCCCGCGCCAGCAATGCGGCGCGGATGCCTGACTGGGCCGCCC
>JBOHIT010000805.1:0-12091 GCA_050726155.1 Bradyrhizobium sp. | reverse complement strand
ATTTATGACTTCGCGTGTTCCGGTCGGCAGCGAAATCCTTGACCCAGCGGGAAAAAAAGCCATGGACGCCAGACAGGACAATCACCAGCGCCAGTTTGCCGTGAAACCAGCCGGAGGCGAACCAATGGCCGCTCCAGGCCAGGTACAGCCCGGCCAGCCAGGTGACGACCATCGCCGGGTTGATGATCGCTTTCAGGAGCCGCCGTTCCATCACCTTGAAGGTCTCGGACTGCTTCGAACCGGCCTCGGCATCGCAGTGATAGACGAACAGCCGCGGCAGATAGAGCATTCCGGCCATCCAGGAGATGACCGCAATCACATGCAGTGCCTTGATCCACGGATACGCCGTGATCGTGATCCACTCGTACATCACGCCTCTGTTCGTCCTCGCTGCCGCTGGAACGTTCAGAGGTTCTCAGCATTACCTGAAGGCCTCTGCCAGCGGGGGACCGAGACATATCCGCAATGCACCGCTTCTCTAACTAATATTTTTAGAATCTTAGGTTTGAGTCTAAGTAGCGGTGAATTGGACTCACAACATACCGTCCCGCAGTTCTCCCGGCTTGTTCACATCCATCACCAATTCCGGACACCCATTGGCTCGTTTGAATAACGCCCCTTGGATCAAATGCTTGTGCGAGTTTGTCGGCAGCTTATGCAGAGACAAATCCACATATTCTCACTATCGTCCGGAGCGGGGATCAGACTTATCCTTTCGGGAGCCCTGTGAAGAAAAAGCCGGGTTATCCCTGACAGGGTGATCCGGGGCCGATTCGCTGGGCTAAGGTCCACAAGGATTCACAGGATACACAGGGGTTTTGGTGCCCACGACCGGCAACTATTTTCATCTTCATCTGGTCTCCGATTCGACCGGTGAGACGCTGATCACGGTGGCGCGCGCGGTCGCTGCGCAATACGCCAACGTCACTGCGGTCGAGCATGTCTATCCGCTGGTGCGCAGCCAGAAGCAGCTCGATCGCGTGCTCGATGAGATCGAGGAGGCGCCGGGCATCGTGCTTTTCACGTTGTTGGAAAAAGATCTGGTCAGCCGGCTCGAGACCAAGTGCAGGGATATCAACATCCCGAGCCTGTCGATTATCGGCCCAGTGATGCAATTGTTCGAGGCCTATCTGGGTGCGGCTACCACCGGCCGCGTCGGCGCCCAGCACGTGCTCAATGCCGAATATTTCAAGCGCATCGATGCGCTGAACTACACGATGATCCATGACGACGGCCAGCATGTCGAAGGCCTCGAAGACGCCGACATCGTGTTGGTCGGCGTCTCCCGCACCTCGAAGACGCCGACCTCGATCTATCTCGCCAACCGCGGCATCCGCACCGCGAATGTGCCGCTGGTGCCGGGCATCCCGCTGCCGCATCAATTGGAGATGCTGAAGAAGCCGCTGGTGGTCAGCCTTCATGCGACGCCGGAGCGCCTGATCCAGGTCCGGCAAAACCGGCTTTTGAGCATGGGTGACACCAGCAACGACGATTACATCGACCGTCAGTCCGTTACCGATGAGGTGGCCTATGCGCGGCGCTTGAGCGCCAAATTCAGCTGGGCGCAACTTGACGTGACGCGGCGTTCAATCGAGGAGACCGCGGCGGCTATCCTGAAGCTGTTCACCGACCGGCAGCGGCAACGGCTTCCGGAATGACACCGACGCTATGAGCATCTGGCTTGGAAAAGACAAATTGATCCTGGCCTCGCAAAGCCGCGCGCGGCAAGTGTTGCTGGCCAATGCCGGCATCGCATTCGATTCCATTCCGGCCGATATCGACGAACGCGCCGTGCAGCAGGCTTCCAGCCTCTCGGCGCCCGGCGAGATCGCAAAACTGTTGGCGCGCGAAAAGGCGTTATGGGTTTCGCAACGCTACCCCGGCCGATACGTTATCGGCGCGGACCAGACCCTGGCGCTCGGCAGCCGGCTGTTCAGCAAGCCCGCCGGCCGCGCCGCGGCGGCCGAGCAATTGCATCTGCTCGCCGGCAAGCGCCATGAACTGCACTCGGCATTTGCCGTTGCCCGCGACGGCAAGATATTGTTCGCCGATGTCGCTGTTGCAGGGATGACCATGCGGCCGCTGGGTGAGGGCGAGATCGATGCCTATCTGGACCAGGCCGGGGATGCCGTGACGACCAGCGTCGGCGCCTACCAGCTCGAAGGACTGGGAGTGCATTTGTTCGAACGCATCGAAGGCGACTATTTTACCATCCTCGGTCTGCCGCTGTTGCCGCTATTGGCTTATCTGCGCAGCGAACGGCTGCTCGGTGTTTGAAACCCCAAACTGGAAACGGCGATTGGAATGCTGATCCTTGGACTGACCGGCTCGATCGGAATGGGGAAATCCACCACCGCGAAACTGTTCGTGGAGGCGGGAGTTCCCGTGTACGACGCGGATGCGGCGGTCCACCAAATCTATCAAGGCGAGGCGGCGCCGGCGATCGAAGCGGCATTTCCCGGCACGACCGTTGACGGCAAGGTCGACCGGGCGCGGCTTTCCGCCAAGGTGGTGCACGATCCCGCCGCCATGAAGCAGCTCGAGCGGATCGTCCATCCGATGCTCGGCGCGTCCCGGCAGAAATTCTTCGCCGATGCGGAAGCGGCTGGCGCGCCGGTGGTGGTGGTGGACGTGCCGCTGTTGTTTGAAACCAGCGGCGAGAAGCGCGTCGATGCGGTCGTGGTGGTGACGACCACGCCCGAGATCCAGCGTGAACGCGTGCTGGCGCGGGGCACCATGGACGACGCGAAACTCGACGCCATTCTGGCGCGGCAGCTGCCGGATGCGGAAAAACGCAAACGCGCGGATTTCGTAGTGGATACTTCCCACGGTCTCGACCCCGTGCGCGCCCGGATCAAGGACATTCTGGCCGAGCTTGCTAAGATGCCGCGGCGGCGGACCTGATTCGCCATTTCCGGCTTTAAAGAAGTTTTCATGCGCGAAATCGTTCTCGATACCGAAACCACGGGCCTCGATCCCTTGCGCGGCGACCGGCTGGTCGAAATCGGCTGCATCGAGATCTACAACCGCATGCCGTCCGGACAGACTTTTCACCGCTACATCAATCCCGAGCGCGACATGCCGGCCGAAGCGTTCGCCGTGCATGGGCTGTCCGCCGAATTCCTCTCCAGCAAGCCGCTGTTCCCGGAAGTGGTCGACGAGTTCCTGGAATTTATCGCCGATGCGCCGCTTGTCATCCATAATGCGTCGTTCGACATCAGCTTCATCAATGCCGAGCTCGACCGTATCAAGCGGCAGGTAATTTCACGCGACCGGCTGGTCGATACGCTGCTGCTCGCGCGCCGCAAGCATCCGGGCGTCTCGAACCGGCTCGACGATCTCTGCTCGCGCTATTCGATCGACAATTCCCGCCGCACCAAGCACGGCGCGCTGCTCGACGCCGAACTGCTGGCGGAAGTCTATATCGATCTGATCGGCGCGCGGCAGTCGCAACTGATCCTGGCCTCGGAGACCCGCGAGTCGCGGGCAGAGCGGATCGGCGATACGCCGCGCCGGCAGCGCGAGACACCGCTGATGCCGCGATTGACCGACGCCGACCGCGAAGCGCACCGGGCCTTCGTCGCCACGCTGGGCGACAAGCCGATCTGGAGCGATTTTCTGGGAGCGGTCCAGTAATTACACATCGTCGCATGCGACGCCAAACGTGGTAGCGCCGCCTCCCGTGGAATCCGTCCACAGGGAAGCGGCGCTCGTGATACTCAGCTTCCACTGATTCTGTTGATCGCCCTGCCGATAGTGATGCCGGCGAGCGTGCCGACAAAGCTAAAGCCGGCTGACGCCAGGAAGATGAGGGGGAGGAAACCACCGTTCACGTCATCAAGCTCCTTGTCGGTGAAGGCGTTGAGCTCCATATCCTTCGTCTCTGCGATTGGCATGTTCATTATTATTCTCCTGTGATCAACCGGCTCACCATGAGCGGGTTGGTGGAGGCAATTTACTGATATCGCCATTGCGCGAAGTGATTTGAATCACGATGTGCGGGCGGCTATAGCGGTGTGCTCTCGAGGATTCATCCAACGCGACTCTGCGCGATGTCACGAAGCGAATCCAAAGGGTCTGACGGCGGACAGACTGCTTGCGCTGGAACGCAACGGCTCAAATGCTTGAAGTCGAACGTCGCGCGCAGTCTGCGTCGGCGAGGGTGGTGTGTGTGTGAGAACCCGATGTGCAGCAAGCACGATCGCCCGAAGGCCTGGTGGCAATGCAGATGGCGCGCAGCCGTGGTGGCGTAGGCGCGGCTGACCGGGCTGACGAATATCTTGGGTAAATGTTTGAAGACAAGACCTGTCGCAGTGAGCGATGACGAGTGCCGGGGTCGACGCCGACCGGGATTGTGCATCTCCGGTGGCGTCGCCCCGTTCATGGCGTGGCTAAAGACACTCAGTCGTTATTGCAACTTCAGTGATACCGCATGCAATTGATGCCTTTGCCGATCGCGTAGCCGATGGCCGAACCGACGGCTGTACCGACAGCTGCTGCTGCGATGTACGCGAGGAAGATGAAACCACCACTGACGTCATCGAGCTGGTTGTCCGTGAGGATGCTGAGGTCCGTATTCTTCGCCTCTACGATTGGCGTGTTCATTTCGATTGGCATGTTCATTGCTGTTCTCCAGTATTTCAACCGGCTCACCATGAGCCGGTTGGTGGAGGCAACTTACTGACCATGCCAATGCGCGAAGTGATTTGAGTCACGGGCCGCTGTGGCGCGGCGCTCCGGGACTTATCCGGCGCGACAATGCGTGATGTCGCGACGCGCGTTCGCGTGGCGCCGCCGATCACCGGCGCCGGTCCGCAATGATTTTCCGGGTGCGGCCTAAAATCGCCATGGCGGCGTTTAGCCGCGATCGCGACTCGCGGTTAGCTGGGCTTTGCGCCTGACGCGGCTTGCGCGGCAGCCTGACGTTCCAGGTTCTGACGGTACAGGCCGACGAAATCGACGGGATCGAGCATCAGCGGCGGGAACCCGCCGTCACGCACCGACGTCGCAATGATTTCGCGCGCGAACGGGAACAGCAGCCGCGGGCATTCGATCATGACCAGCGGGTGCAGGTTTTCCTTCGGAACGTTGACGATACGGAACACGCCGGCATAGGCGAGGTCGAACGAGAACATGACCTTGCCGGCGTTTTCCGCCTTGCCCTCGATCGAAAGCGTCACTTCGAACTCGCTTTCGGAGAGGTTGTTGGCGCTGACATTGATCTGGATGTTGATCGCCGGCTGCTGCTGCTGCGGCGCCAGCGAGCCCGGCGCGTTCGGATTCTCGAACGACAGGTCCTTGGTATACTGTGCCAGCACGTTGAGCTGGGCAGGGGCCTGCTCGGCCGGCGCGCCATTACCGTTGGTCATAAAATCTCTCCTGAAGCGCTGACGAGCGGAGACCGGGTTTTTCGTCTGAAATCGCTCGAAGGGCGGAAATGCCTTTTGCAGGGCGAGTGGCTATCATAGGCCCGCGCCACTCCACAAGGACGACGGACTGAAGGCCGACCCGGCCATCCGCCATTTGTGGCAGATATGCCTAATGGCGCGCACCCGGACCCACCCAACCCCTTGGGGCGGGCCTAAATAATTGAATATGCGTGATTTCCGGGCATGATCGGGTTTCCCCTCGCGGCCAAAACGCGCTACAATTCACCCGCGCCAAAACGCGCCATTGGCCGGGCAAAGTTTCATGCCTACATGCTGCAGACTCAATCGATGATGTAATCTGCCGTTCCCAGGGTCATCAGGGAACGCTCGACCGCCGGGCCCGTTGCCGGCGTTAGAACCAGAAAGCGAATACGACGTGGATATTTATACCATCATCTTCCTGGCGCTGGCCGTCTTCATCTTCCTGCGCCTGCGCAGCGTCCTCGGACAGCGCACCGGAAGCGAACGGCCGCCCTATGATCGCGCCGCGCCGAATGTCGTGCAGCGGACGCAGGACAATAATGTCGTGCCGATGCCCGGTGCCGTGATCGATCAGGCGCCGCTGGCGCCGGCCGCGGATGTGCCGCCGCCGACCGATCGGTGGAAGGGTATTGCGGAGGCGGGCACGCCGCTGGCCCAGGGCCTCGATGGCATCGTCGCGCAGGACTCCTCGTTCGACCCCCGCCATTTCCTCTCCGGCGCCCGCAGCGCCTATGAAATGATCGTGCTGGCGTTTGCCAATGGCGACCGCCGCGCGCTGAAGGACCTGTTGTCGGGCGAGGTCTATGAAAGCTTCGACGCCGTGATCAAGGATCGCGAGAAGCACGAGCAGAAAACCGAAACGCGGTTTGTTTCGATCGACAAGGCCGAACTGGTGGGTGCGGAAGCCCGCGACAAGGCGGCGCAGCTGACGGTGCGGTTCGTGTCGCAGATGATTTCGGTCACCCGCGACAAGACCGGCACCATCGTCGATGGGACGCCGGATAAGGTCGCCGATATCACCGATGTCTGGACATTTGCCCGCGACACGAGTTCCCGCGATCCGAACTGGAAGCTGGTTGGCACCGGAAGCGCCAGCTAACACGCATCGCCTTGCAGGTGTTGCAGGGCTGGCGTTGGCTGCGATCGCTGTGGCGTTGTCATTGGCTCCCGTGGACGCATTTGCCGCGCGTCGGACGCGGTCGCATTCCCAGCCGCTTCCGGTAGCCTCTCGGCCCCTACCTTATCCGGAGCTGGAGTTGCCGTTGCAGATCAGCGGCGCCCAATATTCGCCGGTCGCCTGGTCCGATATCGCTGGCTGGAGCGATGACGATCATCTCGCCGCCTACAAGACCTTTCGCGACAGCTGCAAGCCGATAGCAGCGCAAACCAAGCCGCCGTCGGATTCGAAAGCGCTGGGCACCTCGCTGCGCGATCCCTGCCGCATCGCACGGGGACTCGAACTATCCGACCGCGCCAAGGCAAAAGCCTTTTTCGAAGAACAGTTTTTTCCCTTGCGGATCTCGCGGCTCGGCGAGCCCGAGGGTTTTGTCACCGGCTATTACGAGCCCATCGTCGACGGCTCGCGGACCGAGAACGAGGTCTACAAAGTGCCGGTCTATCGGCGGCCGTCAAATCTGTTCGTCCGCGGCGCCACCCAGAACTCGGCCGGCTTGCCCAACGGGGGCAAGGTGTTTCGCAAGATCGGTCGCCGCAAGCTGGTGCCCTATTACGATCGCGCCGAGATCGAGGACGGTGCTATTGAAGGCCGTGGCCTCGAAATCTGCTGGCTGAAGGACCAGACCGACCTGCTGTTCTCGCAGATCCAGGGGTCGGCGCGGGTCAGCCTCGACGACGGCTCGACCGTTCGCATCAATTACGACGCCCATAATGGCTACCCCTATACGCCGGTCGGCCGCATCCTGATCGAACGTAACATCATTCCCCGGGATCAGATGTCGATGCAGAAGATCCGGGAGTGGATGACGGCGAATCCGGACGGCGCCAACGAATTGCGGCGGCAAAACAGATCCTACGTTTTCTTCCGCGAGGTCCAGCTCTCCGACAAGGACGAGCCCGTCGGCGCGCAGGGTGTTTCGCTGACGCCGGGCCGCTCGATCGCGGTTGATAAAGCGCTGCATGTCTACGGCACGCCGTTCTTCATCGAGGGCGAATTGCCGATTGAAACCGAAATATCCAAAACGCCGTTCCGGCGGCTGATGATCGCGCAGGACACCGGATCGGCGATCGTCGGGCCCGCCCGCGCTGATCTCTATCTCGGCGCCGGGGTCGAAGCCGGCAAGACCGCCGGCCGCTTCCGCCACAACATGCGCTTTGTCATGCTGCTGCCGAGGAGCCTCGACCCGTCAGCGCGAGGCCGCAAGATGCCGACACCGGACGCGCGGCCGTCGGAGAAGATCGCAAAGCTGTTTCCGCAGGTCGATCCGCTCAAGGGGGCGCTCAAGGATCAGAAGAGCGCCACGCCCGCTGCGCAGGCTGCGCCCCCATCAGCCGCACAGGCCGCGGTGGTGAAACCGGTGCCGTTGCCGGCGGCACGGCCCAACGTCAAACCGGTTTCGAAATCGCTCCGTCACCGCTACATCCGCCTCTTTCGTCGCATTCCATGAAACGCCGGCCGTCGAGTTCAATTCCCGAACTGCCGGTGCCACCGCGGCGCAAGCGCGGCTTGAGCGAGGAAGACCGTGCGTTGTGGGAAAGCGTGGCCAAGCAAATAAAGCCGCTGCGCAAACGGCCTCGTCTCTTGAAGCCTGCTACTTCGCCCGAAGCAGAAGCCGGTGTTGTTGAGAAGCAGATCACACCGGCAAAGCCGCAAGCCTCGCCGCGCATCATCCCGCCATCGCGGCCGGAGCCGCCGCCGCTGGCGCCGATCGGACGCCGCGAGCGCTCGCAGCTTTCACGGGGTCGCAAGGACATCGATGCACGGCTCGATCTGCATGGCATGACCCAGATCCGCGCACACCGCGTGCTGCTCACCTTCCTGCAGCGCGCGCATAGCGACGGCCTGACCTTCGTGCTCGTCATCACCGGCAAGGGCAAAGTGGGTGGCGCCGAGGCCGAGCGCGGCGTGCTGCGCCGCCAGGTGCCGCAATGGCTGAGCCTGCCGGAATTCCGCTCGCTGGTGGTCGGCTTCGAGGAAGCCCATATTGGCCATGGCGGCGAGGGCGCGCTGTATGTGCGGGTTCGAAGAGTACGATAGGTTCGATTCGGGGGCACCCGTCATCCTGAGGTGCGAGCGTAGCGAGCCTCGAAGGATGGGCTACGGGCGGTATTCATCCTTCGAGGCGCGCAAGCCAGCGGCGCAATTGCGCCGCCGAGCGCACCTCAGGATGACGAGAGACAGTTCGATTTGACCGCTCGACTTAAGCTCATCGCGCCCTAGAACGGCCGCACGATTCCAACGCGCGGAATCAGCGTGACGATCCAGCCGAAGATCGTGGTGGTCCGATCGTCACCTGATACCGGCGCCGCCTCGCGCGACGCGGGTAAAGTCTTTACCGCGTGCAGGATCAGGAACAGGCACACCGCCCAGTTCGAAATCCACCTGGAATAATCGAACACCATCGCGAACATGATCAGATAGGCCAAGCTTACAATCGTGATTGCCGTGATGACGATGCGGCGATGCGCGTCGACCGAAAGGGCCGCGATCGAATTTGAAAAATATCGCCACAGCGGCGTGTGCAGCCAGATCAACAGCGCGAAGACGGGAAGCCCCAAGAGATTATGCGGCAGGCGGTCCCAGGTGTCGGCAATCTCCTTTGCCAGCGGCTGGTACCAGATATAGGCAAAGCTCAGCAGGTTGGCGCGGGACGGGTCCGCCATTCTGCTTTGCAGGTAACCGACGAACTCCGGCTCGGGCACCGCCATCGTCCCGTAGAATTGCGCGGCGATGAAAAGAATGCCGGTGGCCGCGAGCGCGGCGACGCCCGCGATCGCACTCGCGCGGTTGACGCCTTGCACCAGATAATAACGCAGCACCACGATGGCCGCGATGACAGGCACATACATCAGCAGATGGATGTGGTGGATCAGCACGAGGATGATCGAGAACAGCGTGGCGAGCCCCACGTAGAACAGCGAGCGCGCCGGGATCAGCAGCAGCACGATTGCGAACAGGCAGCCATAGATGTCGAAATGCCCGAGCGTGTGCATGAAATTCTTCAGGAAGAACGGCGAGCCCGCCATGAAGACGAACAGCGGCCAATGCTTCGCGTCGAAGCCGAACGTCCGCCGGAACAATTTCACAAACAGGGCGGCGGTGACGAGCCAGACGCCGCCGCTTAGCGCGAACACCAGCCACACCGGGACCTTTGAAGTGAACAACGCCACGACCGCGCCGATCAACGCGCGCTTGGTGAAGCCGAAATGATAATCGACCAGGAGATGAATGTAGGGAACGAACGGCGGCAGCGCGATCTTGTGGACGAAAACCCCGATCAGCACGGCGGCATTGACGGCCAGCATCAAGCGCCAGGGGTTTTCCCAGACACGCAAATTCATCATCGTCGTCCCGGCCTTGAGCTCAGATGCGCAATGGCGCATCGGGGACCCATACGCCGCAGCCGTCGTTGCTTAGCACAGTGGTCGATGGCTTGTTTCAACAATAGGCGACCGGGATTATGGGTCCCGGCCTACGCCGGGACGACGATCTTATCCGTAAATCCTACAAAATAAACCGGCTCAAATCCGCGTTCTTGGCGAGATTGCCGACGTGCTTCTGAACGTAGTCGGCGTCGACCTTGATGGTCTCGCCGTGGCGGTCGGGGGCGGCAAAGGAAATCTCGTCCAGCACCCGCTCCATCACGGTCTGCAGCCGCCGCGCGCCGATATTTTCCACGGTGGAGTTGACGGCGACCGCGACGTCCGCCAGCGCGTCGATGGCGTCGTCGGTGATGTCGAGCGTCACGCCTTCGGTCTGCATCAGCGCGACGTACTGCTTGATCAGCGACGCCTCAGGCTCGGTCAGGATGCGGCGCATGTCGTCGCGCGTCAGCGCTTCGAGTTCGACGCGGATCGGTAACCGGCCCTGCAATTCGGGCAGCAGGTCCGACGGCTTGGCGATATGGAACGCGCCGGATGCGATGAACAGGATGTGGTCGGTTTTGACCGCGCCATGCTTGGTCGAAACGGTGGTGCCTTCGATCAGCGGCAGCAGGTCGCGCTGCACGCCTTCGCGCGAGACGTCGCCGCCGGTGCGGCCGTCGCGCACGCAGATCTTGTCGATTTCGTCGAGAAACACGATGCCGTTGTTCTCGACCGCATTGATCGCCTCCAGCACCAGCTGGTCGCTGTCCAGGAGCTTGTCGGATTCCTCGTTGACCAGCGTCTCGTGCGAACTTTCAACCGTCAGGCGCCGTGTCTTGGTCCGTCCGCCCATCTTGCCGAAGATGTCGCCGATCGAGATGGCGCCCAGTTGCGAGCCGGGCATGCCCGGGATTTCGAACATCGGCATGCCGCCGGACGACTGCGTCTCGATTTCGATTTCCTTGTCGTTGAGCTCGCCGGCGCGCAGCTTCTTGCGGAAGGAATCGCGGGTGGCGGGGCTGGAAGCCGGCCCGACCAGCGCGTCGAGCACGCGCTCCTCGGCCGCGAGCTGGGCGCGGGCCTGCACGTCCTTGCGCTTGCGTTCACGGGTCTGCGAGATCGCGACCTCGACGAGATCGCGGATGATCTGCTCGACGTCGCGGCCGACATAGCCGACCTCGGTGAATTTCGTGGCCTCGACCTTGATGAAGGGGGCGCCGGCGAGCTTTGCCAGCCGCCGCGCGATTTCGGTCTTGCCGACGCCGGTCGGCCCGATCATCAGGATGTTTTTCGGCAGCACTTCCTCGCGCAGATTCCCGGTGAGCTGCAGCCGCCGCCAGCGGTTGCGCAGCGCGATCGAGACGGCGCGCTTGGCGTCGGCCTGGCCGACGATGAAGCGGTCGAGTTCGGAGACGATTTCGCGGGGGGAAAAGTTGGTCATGCGCTTTAGCTAGGGTGAAAGTTCGTTTTCGGCAAGGCGGCGAAAGCGCCTAGATAAACGGCGGACCGCCTTGCCACTGCTTGATCGCCTCGAACGGGTAAAGCAGCATGATGATGTTCAGCGCCAGATTGTCACGAATGTGCAGCAACAAAACGATTTCGAAGACGAGCGCCAGCGCCACGGTGGCCGCGACTGGCAGCCTTTTCGCCAGCAGGAAGCCGCCGATCATCGCGAAATTATCGGAAATCGAATTGACGATGGTGTCACCGAAATAGTCCAGCGAGATGGTGCCGGCGCGGTAGCGATCGATGATCCAGTTCGAGTTCTCGACCAGTTCCCAGGCGCCCTCGACCAGCATCGCGAGCATCAGGCGGGCCGGCCAGGCGAGCCGCGGCGCCAGCAGGTGGGTGGCGCCATAGAACAGGAAGCCGTGCAGGATGTGCGACAGCGTGTACCAGTCGGCGATGTGCTGCGAATTCTCCGAACTCTGCACTACGCCGTGCCAGAGCTTGACGTAACCGCAGGCGCAGATCGGCAGGCGGCCCATCGCATAGAGGATCGAGGCCTGCAGCACGAGGATGCCGGCTGCCATCAACAGCCAGTGCCACGCCGTAAAACCATTGGCGACGGGAGGTCTTTCGACGGTATGGCTGGCGATCATGGGTTACGCACCATCAGCAGCGCGCGTCCATCGGGT
>JBOHIT010000804.1:0-4537 GCA_050726155.1 Bradyrhizobium sp. | reverse complement strand
CAAGATTTCCGTGATGGTCGTGTTCAATCGGGCCACAATCGCGTCTGGCGTTTGATGCGGCGCCATCAAGGCAAACCACGTAACGGACTGGAAATCTGGAACGCCGGCTTCCCGAACGGTCGGAATGTCGGGAAGCGAGGACACGCGTTCGGCGCCTCCGACGGCCAGAATTCGGATCTTCCCGCCCAAATGGAGATTGAGCGACGATCCGAGGTTGTCGAAAAACATGTCGACGTTGTCGCCCATGAGATCCTGCAGCGCGGGCGTGGTCCCGCGGTAGGGAATATGGACCATCTGCGACCCGGTCAGTTTCTGGAACAACACCGCGGTCAGATGGGAGGTCGATCCGTTACCTTGCGAGGCAAACGACACCTTTCCCGGATTGGCCTTGGAATATTCGATAACGTCTTTTGCGGTCTGGGCCGGGAAGCCAAGCCGTACGGCCAGCACGTTCGGAACCGAGCCTAATACAGTGATCGGCTCGAGGTCTGCGGGACGGAACGGAAGGGTCTTGTAGAGTGTTTCATTGATCGCGATCGGCCCCGGCGGGCTCGCCAGTAACATGTAGCCGTCGGGCGGGCTGGCGGCGACAAACTCCGCCCCGATATTGCCGCCCGCGCCCGAGCGATTTTCGATAATGACCGGTTGTTTCCAGCGCTCGCGAAGCTTCTCTGCGACGATCCGCGGAAGGATATCCGCGGTCCCTCCGGCTGGAAACGGAACGACAATCCGGATCGTACGTGCGGGATACCCGGATGCTGAATCTTCGGCTTGCGAAGTGCATGGAATTGACAGGATGGAGGCAGCGAGCGTTGCTGTCAGGGCGATTGCCGCGCCGGAAAGATGTCGTGATCGAGAGCTAATCATTGCGTTAAGCCGTTTTTTGGTGAGCCGGTTGTGGCAAACTGGAATCAACGAAGGCATCTGAATAGAAGCGGTCTTCCGGCAGCCCGTGTCCTTCGCTGAATTGGCTTTGCGCCGCGGCGATCATCAATGGATTGCCGCACGCATAGACCTCGACGCACGACAAATCCGTGAAATCCTCGAGGACCGCGCGATGCACGAGGCCGGTACGGCCGGACCAGTCGCGAGCGGCTTCCGACAGCACCGGGATGAATGAGAACCACGGAAATTTGGCCTGCCATTTCGCCGGCAAATCATGCAGGTAAATGTCGTCGCGCTTCCGCGCACCCCAATACAGGCTCATCGGCCGCGTGCTGCCCTGCCGGATGGTGTTCTCGACGATCGATTTGATCGGCGCAAATCCGGTGCCGCTTGCAAGCAGGACGACCGGCAATTCGGATGCCGATCGCAGGTAGAAGTCGCCGAACGGCAGCTCGACGCGGAGCCTGCTGCCGACCGCGAGACCGGGCAGCATCTGTTCGGAGAACAGCCCGCCGGGAACATGACGAATGTGAAGCTCAACGCCGTCATTCTGGTGAGGCGGGTTGGCCATGGAAAAATTCCTGGAGTCGCCGTCCGGCATCAGGACTTTCAGATATTGTCCCGCCTTGAATTTGGCGCGAACACCGATCGGGAAGCGCAGGGTGAGAATGGAAACGTCGGGAGCGGGCGTGGTGCGTCGAAACACTCTCGCGGTCAGCGTCTTCCGAACCGGCGGCTCGATACTTTCGATCCGCTTGGGCTGAATTTGCAGGTCGGTGCGCGGCCGTGAGCGGCACATCAGGACCGGATCGCTTTTGGGACGCACCGGTCCCTTGCCCTGCTGATCGATCTCGCCCGACAGCAACGCGCCTTCACAGGTGTTACAGACGCCTTTCCGGCAGGAATACGGAATGGCGAAGCCCGCGCGTTCCGCCGCGTCGAGCACGAACTCATTCGCTTCACACGGAAATGCGATTTCGGTTCCGGCGACGCGGATCGCGAAGGTCATGCCACGCGCTCCGGTATTCGAGTCATGCCGCCCGGCTGAGCCCCACCGACGAGTCGCAAGGTGCGCAGAACGGCCTCCGGGTCGGCCTTGCCTTGCCCGGCGATGTCGAACGCGCTTCCATGACCGACGCTTGAAAACAACACGCCGGCGCCGACGGACAGGGCGGATGCGGTCCGCCCGGCCAGCAGTTTGACGGGGATGTGTCCCTGATCGTGGTAGATCGCGACGAAACCGTCGATATCGCTGCGGCCGAGGATCACGTCCGCCCCGATTGGCCCCTCGATCCGCAGGCCAGCGTTCCGAAGCCGTTCGACTGCGGGGAGGGTGATATGGTCATCGTCGTCGCCAAACAATCCGCCTTCGCCCGCATGCGGATTGATTCCGAATATTCCAATGCGCGGGTCATGAACGCCGAGCATCCGCAGCGACTGGGCGCAGGCGATGCCTGCCGCCTCGATCAAATCCGGGCTCAGCCGTGCAAGCGCATCGTGAATGCGCTCGTGCAGCGTCGCATGCAGAATCCGCAAGCCCCCGCCGACGAGCATCATGAAGACCCGGTCTTCGGGCGTCCCTGTCAGACGTGCGATCAGGCTTGGATAGCCCGAGAAAGCAATCCCGGCGGCATTGACCGCCGTTTCGTTGTGCGGACATCCCACGATGGCAGTCGCGCCGCCCTGGCGTACCAGGCCAATCGCGGCATCGACATAGGCGACCGTGGCTCGCCCCGCGGCGGCGTCGATCCGGCCGGGATGAAAGCTTGCTGTTGGCAAGGCATCGACGGCGTGCAGGCGGATCGAAGGAGCCGGCGATCTGGACGGATCCGGCGTCGTGCGCAGCAGCATCGCCGGCGCCTCGCGTTCGCAATAAAACCGAACGACGTGCTCGTCGCCGACCAGAATGACGCGCGGGCCGTCGCTTGCCGCAAGGGCAGCTGCGGCCTTGACGGCTACCTCCGGCCCGATGCCGTTGGGATCGCCGATCGTCAGCGCGATGGTTGCGTTGGCGCCCTCCTTCATAGCGGCAGCGCCAGCAATGTATCGAAGCGTGAACTGTCGCAGACAACAATCCGCTCCCGTATTCTTGGTGAACCGCCATTGAGCGCGTAGGTGTCGAGATAGCGTCCGGTGGCATACACATCCGTACTGCCGTCGCGCATGATCCGCATGACGAAGAAAGATGTTTCGCTGCAGACTTGGCCGGTATCCTCCGAGACGATCCATGGTTGTCCGAGGAAGTGCCGATAGGCGTGGCGTTCGTAGATGTTGGCTTCGCGCAACGAGGCCACCCGATCAAGAAGCATTCCGCGGGAGTTTGCGAAAATGAGCCCGGCTTCAAGTCCCTGCGCGTGGTTGTCCGCGGTCGTAACCTTGTAGACGCATCGTTCTTCAAAGAAGTCCGGCCACGCCTCCAGTTCGCCGTTGTCGATGCAACGCGAATATGCGCCCTGAACGCGGTGCAGCAAACTCAGGATATCCTGCGCCATGGTGTGAATTCCCCCTACAATCCCATTCGCGCGCGATACGCCTTCCAGAAGCCGCGAACAGAGGCTTCCGTCACACGGCTCTCGCTGCTTTCCGTGCTGCTGCCGCCCATCTCGACGACGGCTTGTTCATCGCCGGCACCGGCGATCCCGCGCTGCACGAACCCGCCGACGCAGCCGTCTTCCATCGAGATGTAACCGGCGGGGCCGACGAGGTTGGCCTGCTTGAGACGCACGAGACGCTGGTCCTGTGTGTCCTCGGCAAATCCGATCAGCGTCCAGTGCAAATCCGTGCGATCGATGCCGCGAGGCACGATCTGGCGCACCGCGATGGCGTTCTGAATCTGCTGCAACACGAAGGTAGGGAACACTGAAAGAATCTGCAGGGTCACGTTATCGGGAAATTCCTTGAACCCCTGAAGCAACGACGGATCGGCAAGCCGGAATTCGCTTTCCGAGCGGATGTTCTGCTGGGAATATTCCGTGTCCTTTACCGCGTTGCCGTCGGTTGCCGAGAAGCTGATGTGATGTCCACCCGATGGATCGACGATGATGCCGCCGGATTGCGAAAGCCGGTTCAGTTCGAAGGTCGTGAAGAACAAGTGAAGAATGCTCGCATGGTAGGAGTCCTTCACATTCTCCATGTAGAGCTTCCAGTTGTTGGGAAGCGCCTGGGTGTAGCGGCCCAGAACCACCGGAGTCCGGCCGTTCAGGACCCGCCCGATCCGGGAATAGATTTCCTCACCGAGATGTTCTTCGAGCGGCGGGACATCGTCGGAAAAGCTCCCGAATACGACGCCGTATGCTTCGGCGACCCGCAACTTGCGCGGACCATGATTTTCCATGCAGAAAGACGCCGGCATTCCGCCTTTGCCCTTGACGCCGTCCTTGAACGCGACGCCGATCAGGTTTCCTTGCCGGTCGTAGGTCCAAGCGTGATAGACGCAGCTGAAATCCTTGGCGTTACCGCGCTGCTCCAAGGCGATCAGCGCACCGCGATGGGCGCACCGGTTCTCAAAGGCATAGAGTTCTCCGTCCGAGTCGCGTGCAACAATGACGGATACGTCACCCACGAATGTCGTGATGAAATCGCCCGGTTTTGCCAACTCGACAGCGAGGCAAAGGAAATTCCAGCACGGGCCCTGAAAGATGCGTCTCTGCTC
>JBOHIT010000803.1:0-6368 GCA_050726155.1 Bradyrhizobium sp. | reverse complement strand
GCCGGCACCTGCTCGCTGACCGAGGCCTGCCAGGCCGGTCCGAACAGCGCCATGCCGCTGCCGACGATGAAGCACAGCGCCAGCAGCACGTTCGGCGTGGCAAGCTTGAACCAGTCCAGCACGGTCAGCGCGGTGGCGCCGCAGAGTGCGATCGACAGCGAGACCAGCGCCACGACCCGCCGGTCGTGCATGTCGGCGATGGCGCCGGCCGGCATCGAGATCAGCATGATCGGCAGCATCAGCGCGGTTTGCACCAATGCGACCTTGTCGGCGGAAGTCGTCATCTGGGTCATCGCCCAGGCGGCACCGACGCCCTGGATCAGGATGCCGAGGTTGGAGACGAGGCTGGCGAGCCAGATCCGCCGGAACACCGGATACCGCAGGGGCGCCGCGATGCTGTCGGTGGCAAAACGCGGGCGCTTCGGCTGGTCGGTCATGGTCGGTTCCGCTGGCCTTCTGTCACCGGCTTGATTCCATTCGAATTTAAAGTGATGCCTGCGAAAACCGCGCTTTGTCCAGTCGTCAGGACGCTATCTGACCTGCCAGGGCACAGCTAAAGTATTGAAAAGCAAGGTGAGGCGAGAAAATGAGCCTATCGCGGCGACAGATCCTGAAAAGTGCCGGCGCCCTGCCGTTGCTGGCCGGCCCGCTCGGGTTTGAGGCGCTGGCGCAGACCGCGCCGGTTTTGCCCGCCTCCGCGGAGATTCCGCCGGTTCTGTTCGTACACGGCAATGGCGATCACGCCGCGCTCTGGATCACCTCGCTGTGGCGGATGGAATCGAATGGCGTGCCGCGCGAGCGGATGTTCGCCATCAACTTCACCGATCCATTGGCGCGCAGCGACGACAAGGTCGAGCAAGCCAACCGCTCGTCGACCGAGGACCAGCGTCGGGAGCTCGCCGATGCCATCAAGGAATTGAAGCAGCGCAGCGGCGCATCGCGGATAGCTCTGGTCGGCAATTCGCGCGGCGGCAATCCGATCCGCAACTACATCAAGAACGGCGGCGGTGGCGACGTCAGCCACGCCGTGCTGTGCGGCGTTCCCAACCACGGCGTCTATGATTGGGACGACGGCCCCGGCGGTGAGTTCAACGGCCGCGGTCCCTTTCTGCGCGGCTTGAACGCGGGCGAAAACGAAGTCACGGCGGGCACCGCGTTCCTGACGCTGCGCAGCGACGGCATCGACAAATTTGCGCAGGCCGACGGCCGCTTCGTCGGCAAGCCGGGCACGCCGACCGGTGTGACGGCGGAAGGCCCGGCGCTGAAAGGCGCCACCAATCTCGTGCTTGGCGCGATCGATCATCGCGAGACCGCCTACCATCCGCGCGCGTTCCGAGAGATCTACAAATTCATCGCCGGCCGCGAACCATCGCGCCTCGATATTTTGCCGGAAGCGCAAATCAAACTGAGCGGGCTGGTGACGGGCACGCCCGGCGGCGTTCAAACCAACCGTCCGGTGTCCGGCGCGTTGGTCGACGTCTACCACGTCTCCGTCGAGACCGGCGAACGCAGCGGCGGCCCGATTCATTCCTCGCAGACCGCGGCCGATGGCCGCTGGGGTCCGGCGCAGGTCGATCCCACCTGGTATCTCGAAATCGTGCTGACCGCGGCGGGCTCGACCACGACGCATTTTTACCGCTCGCCGTTTCCGCGCTCTTCCGACATCTTGCATCTGCGCGCGGCGCGTCCGCTCGGGGCGGCCGATGCCGGCGCCGGCGCTGTCGTGCTGATGTCACGGCCGCGAGGCTATTTCGGCCTGCCGCGCGATGTGGTGCTGTTCGACGGCAAGGAGCCCGTGGACGTGAAGCCGGGCGTGCCAACGGATTCGGTCACCACCGTGCGGCTGCCGGCCACGGAGACCGGCCGTGCCGTGGTGGCGCTGTTCAACCAGGAGCGGATCGTGGCCCGGGCCTGGCCAGCGTCGGAAAACCGGATTGCGGTGGCTGAGCTGACTTATTAGCTGTCTTGAGTGCCCGCGCCTTCGTGGCGCCCGGATCGGGGGCTTAAAGCTAGGCCTCGAGCGAGGGACGAATGAGCATAGCCGAAGCCTACGATACGCCGGTCGCGCGCCCGCCGCTGGTGCCGCCGACCCCGCCCCGCGCGCCCGACGACGTGACGGCGCTGGGGCGGATGAAGGCGATCCGCGAGAACGTGATCCGCAGCTGGGGCCAGCGGGCCTATGAAGAGGATATCGTCCGCGGCCGGTTCTTCCGCCGCAGCACTTTCATCCTCAACACGCCGGATGCGATCCGCCACGTGCTGGTCGACAATTACGAAAATTATACGCGCACACCGGCCAGCTTCCGGGTGCTGCGGCCGCTGGTCGGTGACGGGTTGTTGACCGCCGAAGGGCGCGCCTGGAAACACCAGCGACGAACGCTCGCGCCCGCCTTCACACCGCGCGCGGTGACGACGCTGGTTCCGCACATGCTGGCCGCGACCGACGACACCATCGCCAAGCTCAGGGCGGCCGGCAACGCGCCGGTCGATCTGCGCGAGGCAATGCAGCGGATGACGCTCGAGATTGCCGGACGCACGATGTTCTCGTTCGGAATGGACCGCCACGGCGCCGCGCTACGCGATTTCGTGACCGAGTATGGCGAGCGGCTGGCGTCGCCGCATTTTCTCGACATGCTGCTGCCGGCAGGCTGGCCAAGCCCGCAGGATTTCGCGCGCGCCCGGTTTCGCAAGCGCTGGACGGCTTTTGTCGGCATGCTGATGACCGAGCGCCGCACCGCCGGCAAGAACGACGGCGCGCCGCCACGCGACCTGTTCGACCTGATGGGCGCGGCGCGCGATCCCGAGAGCGGTGAGGCCTTCACCGATGAGCAGCTCGGCGATGAGGTCGCGACCATGATCCTCGCCGGCCATGAAACCACCGCCACTGCGCTGTTCTGGTCGCTGTATCTTCTCGCGCTCGATCCCGCGACGCAGGAAGAACTGGCGGCCGAGGTGAGGGCTGCGACCGTCAACGGCGAGCTTGCCACCGTAAACGGGGCGGTCGATATCGATCGTCTGAAATTCACTCGCGCCGTGGTCGACGAGACCATGCGACTTTATCCGCCGGCGTTCCTGATCATACGGGCGGCAGCGGGACCGGACACGATCGCCGGCATGCCGGTCAAGAAGAACGACGTGGTGCTGGTCGCGCCGTGGCTGCTGCACCGGCACGAAAAGCTCTGGCGCGATCCGAACGCGTTCATGCCCTCGCGCTTCATGACGGGCACGCCGCCCGATCGCTTCGCTTATCTGCCGTTCGGCGTCGGCGCGCGGGTCTGTATCGGCGCGCATTTCGCGCTGGTGGAGGCGACGCTGGCGCTGGCGAAGTTGATCGGGGCGTTCCGCGTCAGCATGGTCGACAAGGCGCCGGTGATGCCGGTGGGCGTGGTGACGACGCAGCCGGACCGTTCGCCGCTGTTCGCCATCGCGCCGCGATGAGGCATTGCTTGGAGACGGGCCCAATCTGCACTAGGCTGGCAGCATGAGTGACGTCAAGGCACAGTTTTCCATGCTGAATCAGACCGCCGATCCCGCGGTGTCTGAAGCGATCCGGCTGATGGTCGAGAACGGCCAGGACCATGAGCTCAACCGCATCAACGCGCTGGATTTCGCCAAGCGGACCGGGCTTGACGAAGAGCGGGTGATTTCGGGCTTTCTGCACGCGTCGCGGCTTGGCCTGTTCGATCTGACCTGGAACGTGTTGTGTCCCGGTTGCGGCGGCGTCCTCGGCGCCCACAGCACGTTGAAGTCGCTGAGTCCGGATGACTATCATTGCGGCCTGTGCGCATGTGGCTATGAGGCCTCCGTCGACGAGCAGGTCGAGGTCGCTTTTACCGTGAGCCCGCGGGTCAGGCGCATCGCCGCGCATGATCCCAATACGCTGCCGGTCTGGGAATACTACAAACAGGTATTCTGGAGTTCGGGCATCGATTTCGATGAGGCTGACGTCGCGACGCTGGCCGACGAGGTGACGCTGGACACGATCGAACTGCCGGCGGGTGACAAGGCGGTGCTGTCGCTGGTATTGCCGAAAGAATTCATCATCGTGTTCGAACCGGTGACGCATTCGGCGCAATTCATCGACGTTCAGGGCGAGCCGACCAAGGAACGTCAGCAATTGTCGCTGGTGTACAACAAGACCCCGACTCCGACCGGTGGAACCAGGACCATGCGTCCGGGGCCGCTGCGATTGTCGCTCGAAAATCAGGCCGACGTCCGGGCGTTGCCTTCGGTCTTTATCGCCGGCGATGTGATGCATCACCTGATCGGCAAGCGGAAACCGTTCCTCACCGCCAAGCGGATGCTGTCGAACCAGACCTTCCGCGACGTGTTCAAGGCCGACAATCTCAGCGTCGATCAGCGCCTCAAGATCACGTCATTGACCTTCCTGTTCACCGATTTGAAGGGCTCGACCGCTCTGTACGAGCGGGTCGGCGACCTTGCCGCATTCGACCTGGTGCGCGCGCATTTCACGGCGCTGCTGGAGATCATCTCGTCGGAGAAGGGCGCGGTCGTCAAAACCATTGGCGATGCCGTGATGGCGACGTTCGTCAAGCCTGAGCATGCGATCATTGCCGGCTTGCGCATGCGGGCCGCGATGGACGCCCTCAACGTAGCGCGCGGCACCGAGGATCTCGTCGTCAAGATCGGTATTCACGAAGGCCCGTGTCTCGCCGTGATGCTCAACGAGCGGCAGGATTATTTCGGCCAGACCGTCAATATCGCAGCGCGGGTGCAGAGCCTGTCGACCTCGCAGGAGATCCACATCACCGGCCCGGTGATCGAGTCGCCCGCGGTCGCGGCTATTCTGGAGAGAGAGGCGATCAAGCCGATCCAGAAACAGGCCGCGCTGCGCGGCATCGCCGACAAGATGGTGGTGTACGAAATACCGTGAGGGCGGCAGCCTCCGTCATTGCGAGCCAACGGGTCGCGCGAATGCGCGCCCGATGACGGGCTCCGCGAAGCAATCCATTGGCCACAAAGGAAGAATGGATTGCTTCGTCGCTTCGCTCCTCGCAATGACGCCGGAAAACCGGAGATTGCCTAAACGTAATGCTCCCGACAGAGCCTCCGCGCATTGCGCCGCCGAATTTTCCGCGCCATATATCCGCTATCAGTCTTCATTCGATAGGGATCTCGATGCTCGACGGACTTCGCCAATTCATCGCCGACATTGTTTCTCCCGATGCGGATCAGGATCGCGCGTTCGACGATACCGGATACCTTCTGGCGGCGACCGCGCTGCTGGTTCACGTCGTCTCGCTCGACGGTGAGCCGACGGCGGTCGAGAAGCGCAAACTGCACAGCCTGATCGAAAATCGTTTTGGCTTGGATCCCGGCACCGCGGACCGATTGATCGGTTCGGCGACGCGGGTCGAAGGCGAGGCCGTCGACCTCTATCATTTCACCAGCGTCATCATGCGGTCGGTGAATGAGGAGGGCAGGCTCAAGATTGTCGAGATGATGTGGGAAATGGTCTATGCCGACGGCCAGGTCACCGAGTTCGAGGACAACGTGGTGTGGCGTGCCGCGGATCTTCTTGGCATTTCGTCGCGCGACCGGATCGATCTCAAGCATCGTGTCGCGGAACGACAAGGCAAGCCGCTCGCGGGCGCCAAGGCGGCCGACGCGGCGACGTGAGGCGGCCTGCCCCCGCAGATGACGAAACTTTAATGTGGTGTGCGGCGCGCGAATAAGTCCTGAAAATATTGGATTTCGATTCGCTAATTGGGGGCATTTGCATGGCGAAATGCTTGCGGGTGGCTTGCGCCCC
This sequence comes from Bradyrhizobium sp., assembly GCA_050726155.1. Taxonomy (GTDB): domain Bacteria; phylum Pseudomonadota; class Alphaproteobacteria; order Rhizobiales; family Xanthobacteraceae; genus Bradyrhizobium. The sequence continues at coordinate 595 of JBOHIT010000803.1, read as the reverse complement.
ACCATGGGCCTATGCTCTCGTCTCGACGTTGGGTGGCATTTCCCGTAATTGATTTACGAGTATTCGATCGTGACTGAGCGTTTGGCGCCTTCCTGCTCTTCCTGTGGGAGGTCGCCACGGTCGGCTTTGGCGTGCCGGCGGTGCTGATGCCCAGCCCCTCGGCGGTCGGCGCCCGCTTCGCCGGCTCGCTGCCGACCTTGTGGGCAGACTTCGTGCAGACCTTCCTGAAGGCCGTGCTCGCCGGCTGGGCCATGGGCTGCGGCGCCGGCTTTCTCGTGGCGATCCTGGCCGACCGCATCCCGTTCCTGCGGCGCGGCCTGCTGCCGCTCGGACATTTCGTGGCGGCGCTGCCGATCATCGGCATCGCACCCATCATGGTGATGTGGTTCGGCTTCGACTGGCAATCGAAGGCTGCCGTCGTCGTGGTGATGACCTTCTTTCCGATGCTGGTGAACACGGTGGCGGGCCTTGCCGCCGCCGGCCGGCTGGAGCTCGACCTGATGCGCTCCTACGGCGCCGGCTGGCTCACCACGCTGACCAAGCTGCGGCTGCCGGCGGCGATGCCGTTCGTCTTCAACGCGCTCAAGATCAACTC
>JBOHIT010000802.1:0-11191 GCA_050726155.1 Bradyrhizobium sp. | reverse complement strand
GTATGGACACGGCGTTCCGCGCCACTTATGGGGATGGCCCGCTCGTCATCGGTGTTTGATGACGATCGAGCCCATGGTGCCCGCGGGCACCGGCCGCGCGGCCTCGTCGACGACGTCGACCTGGTAGCCCGGCATCGGCACCGTCGGCGAGCCGTGCTTGACCGGCAACATGCCGAGGCCGACCGGATTGCCGGCGATGCACCAGCCGGTTTCGGTCTGCCACCAATGATCGATGACCGGCACCTTCAATTGCGCCTCGGCCCATTCCACCGTCGGCGGATCGGCGCGCTCGCCGGCGAGAAACAGCGTACGGAATTTCGACAGGTCGTATTTGCGGATGAAGCTGCCGTCCGGGTCTTCCTTCTTGATGGCGCGGAACGCGGTCGGCGCGGTGAAGAAGGCGACCGCCTTGTGCTCGGAGATCACGCGCCAGAACGCGCCGGCGTCGGGTGTGCCGACCGGCTTGCCTTCATACATGATCGAGGTCGCGCCATGGATCAGCGGTCCGTAGATGATGTAGCTGTGGCCGACCACCCAGCCGATGTCGGAGCCGCACCACCAGACCTCGCCCGGCTTGACGCCGTAGAGATTGAACATCGACCATTTCAGCGCAACCAGATGCCCGCCATTGTCGCGCACCACGCCCTTGGGAATCCCCGTGGTGCCCGAAGTGTAGAGAATATACAGCGGATCGGTCGCCTTGACCGGTACGCAAGGAGCACCCTTGCCGGCGTCGAGCGCGGCGCCGCGCAATTGCGCCCAGTCATGGTCGCGTCCTTGCGTGAGGTCGCAGGCCTGTTGCGGCCGCTGCAGGATCACGCAGGTTTGCGGCTTGACGCTCGACAGCCGGATCGCCTCGTCGAGCAGCGGTTTGTATCGCACGATACGGCCGGGCTCGATGCCGCAGCTCGCCGAGAAGATCAGTTTCGGCTTTGCGTCCTCGATCCGGGTCGCGAGCTCTTTGGCCGCGAAGCCGCCGAACACCACCGAATGAACTGCGCCGATCCGTGCGCAGGCCAGCATCGCGAACACCGCCTCCGCCACCATCGGCATATAGAGGATGACGCGGTCGCCCTTGGCGACGCCAAAGTCCTGCATGACCGCCGCGAGCGTCTGCACCTCCTGCAGCATCTCGGCATAAGTGAATTTGGTGACGGTGTTGGTCAGCGGCGAGTCATGGATCAGCGCCACCTGATCGGCACGGCCATTAGCGACATGGCGGTCGAGCGCGTTGTAGCAGGTGTTGACCACGCCATCGGTGAACCAGCGGCCGTAAGCGCCCATCGACGCATCGAAGATTTTCCTTGGGGTCTCGATCCAGTCGATCTCGCGCGCCGCTTCGGCCCAGAAGCCTTCGGGGTCGCTGAGTGAGCGGGCGTGGATCTCGTGATAGCGGCTTTTGTCGTGGACGTTCATGGCGCGCTCCCGTGGCTCACCCACTCGTTATGCCCGGGCTTGTCCCGGGCATCCACGTCTTTACTCCCGTCAAGGAAGCAAGTCGTGGATGGCCGGGACAAGCCCGGCCATGACGGTGTGGGCGATAACTGGCTTGTTCTTTCAAGCCATTGTCACGGGATGCGGCGCCAGATCAAGCCGGAACGGCTTGTCTATTTGGTAAAACCCTACTGCCTCGCGATGGTATTCAGCTTCTCCAGCCGGTCTTCCATCGCCTGGCGCAGATCATAGCCGCGGCGGCCGAACGAGGCGTTGCGCTTGTCGACGAAATTGCGCTGTTGCTGGGTCAGCGCCAGCGCCGCGCGGTGGCTGTCGGATTCCGCGCTGGCGATCACCCGCAGGAAGACGTCGTTGATGTTGCGGTCGAGCTGGGCGAGGCCGGGGTCGGCGCAGATCGCCTTCTCCACTTGGCGTTTGGCGGTGGCGCAATTGAAGCTCGGCAGGTTCTTCTGGTAGGCCAGCGAGCCCAGCCGTTCGATCTCCTGCGTGACCTCCTGATGATTGGTGGCCGCGGTCTTGTCGGAAGGGTTGAGGCGCACCGCCTCGGCGTAATCCTGCACCGCGCGCGAACGGTCGCCCTTCTTGACCCAGGCCGAGCCGCGATTGTTAAAGGCACGCTGAAACTTCGGATCCAGTTTCAGTGCCGCATCGTAATCCGCGATGGCGCGGTCGTAATCCTTGCGCGCCTGATAGGCGTCGCCGCGGTTGGTCAGGAATTTCGGCTGCGGCTGGATCTTGATCGCTTCATTGTAGTCGGCGATCGCGCCTTCGTAATCGCCGTTGGCGGCGAGGTCGAGGCCACGATTGTCGAAGAATTCCGGCTCCGATGGATCGATCCGGATCGCCGACGTCGAGTCCTGCAGCGCGCGGTCGGTGCGGCCAATCTTCTTGTAGGCGGCGCCGCGGTTGGTATAGGTCCGCGCGTTGTTCGGATTGAGACGGATCGCCTCGTCGTAGTCGGCGATCGCCTTCTGATACTCGCCCTTGAAATACCAGGCGGCGCCGCGGTCGGAAAACGCCTGCGCATAATCGGGCTTCAGCCGCAGCGCTTCGTTGTAATCCTCGATGGCGCGGTCGTATTTGCCGGCATTGTTGAAGCCGTTGCCGCGGCTGGCATAGCCGTTGGCGTTGTCAGGCTCGAGCCGGATGGCTTCGTTGAGAGCCTGAAAGGCCGCCTCCATCTTGCCGGTCTGGCGCAGGATTTGGCCGCGGGCGCGGAAGGCGCGGGCGCGGTTCGGATCTTTGGCGATGACGACATCGATTTCGGCCAATGCCTTGGCGGTCTGGCCGCTGGCGTGGAGTGCTGCGGCACGGGTAATCGTCGCATCGAGGCGGTCAGCCTCTATTGTCGCCGGATTGTCGATCAGCGCGGTACAGCTTTCGATCAGCTTGGCCGGCGCGGCATCGGTCAACGGCGCGCAGATCACCGGCGGCTCGGCGGCGGTTTGGGCGCTGGCCCCGTTGAACGAGAGGATGGTGATGGCAAGCGCCGCGCTGGCGGCAAGAGGCGGAACCAAGGATCGCATGACCGGCTCTCGAAATACTGGCGGGATCGGCGGCAATGCCGCTTCAGACGCTTTGTCGTCACATATCCGCTTTGGGTTCGACAGCCGGGTGTTGCCGCCCGTATTGAATCAGAACCGAAGCTCTAGACTCTTGTTTTGACGCGTTTTCTTCACGCGAACCGGTATCCACTTCGCTCGAAAACGCTCTTGTAGCCGTCGACCCCCACCAGCTTCTGCATCCGTTCCTTCATGGCCTTGCGTAAATCGTAACCCGGCCGGCCGAAATCGGCGTTGCGGCTGGCAAGAAACGCTTCCTGCGCACGCTGCAGCGCGCGGGCTTGCGCGGGATTTCTGGCCTCGCCGATGATCCTGATATTCATCGCATGGATCTCACGATCGAGATCCGCAAGCTCGGGATTGGCGCAGATCGCCTTCTCCACCGGCTGCCGCGCGGTGGCGCAATTGAAGCTCGGCTTGCCCGTGATCGCCTTCAAGGCACCGAGGCGCTCGAGTTCCAGCGCCAGCGATTTGTAATTGCTCCGCGCCGTCACATGCTCCGGGTTGAGCTTGATCGCGATGCCGAAATCCGCCAGCGCCTTGGGGCGGTCGCCCTTCCTGCGCCAGAGTTCGCCGCGCACGTTGAAGATGTCGGCCAGCGCCGGATCGAGCCGCAGCACGCCGTCATAATCGGCAATGGCGCGATCGGTCATGTCCTTGCGGTCGTAGGCCGCGCCGCGCGCGATCAGCGCCTTGATGCGATCGGCCCTGAGCGCTTTTTCATTGTCGATCAGCGCGCCGCAAACGCTGATGGTATTGTCGTCGTCATTCGCCGCTGCAGCCGCGACGCAGGGCGCGGGATCGACCTGCAAAACCTTGGCTGGCTCGGCGCCGGTTGCGAAGGCGGCCTGTGCGAACGCCGTCCACAGCAGGGAAGCAACGACAATCTGGCGGATAATCGGACAGCCTCGCATCAACGGACTCGGAACGCTCTGCACGGGACAATTCTAGCAAGCGATGCTCGCTTCCGACAGCGACCCGCGCGAATTTCGTCTGATGTTCGCGTCCCGATTTGGTCAAAACAAGCCGCGCGGAAAAGCAGCGCCGCGCTCCAACTAAATATTTGTATTTGTTAACGAATATTAGTTGAACCTTTCGCCGATTTAGTAGACTCAAAGACCATGACCACTTTGATCGACACCACTCCGCCGCGCGTAACCGCGTATTCCCAAACAGGCTATTTTTACTTCTACATGGCGCTGGCCTGCACGGCCGTCGCGTTTCTCGGCTTCGCCCCGACCTATTGGGTGCCGATGATGTCACGATCGTTTTCAGCCTCGCCTGTCATTCATTTTCACGGCCTGCTGTTCTTTGCCTGGTCGCTCTACTTCGCGTTCCAGAGCTGGCTCGCCGCATCGGGAAAGATCGCCCGGCACCGCGCGATCGGAATGATCGGCGTATCGCTGGCGACCGCGATGACGATCTTCGGCTTCCTGGCCGCGGTTAACGCGATGAAGCGATCGGCCGCCGCCGGGCTCACCAATGAAGGCATCGCGTTTGCGATCGTCCCGCTCAGCGGCATTCTGTTCTTTGCGGTGGTATTCGCACTGGCGATAGCCAACATCCGCCGGCCGGAAACCCACAAGCGCCTGATGCTGCTGGCCGGCATTTCGCTGCTGGACGCGGCCGTGGCGCGCTGGTTTCTCACCTTCCTCGCGCCTCCCGGACCGCCAGGTCCGCCACCGGTGCCGGTCACCATCCCGCCGGCCTTCGTTGCCTATCTCCTGCTCGTGGTCGCCATTGTGCACGACTGGCGCACGCGCGGCCGGCCGCATCCGGTCTATGTCTATGGCGGCGGCGCGCTGATTGCGGTGAAACTGCTGAACTGGCCGATCAGCGTCTCCTCGTTCTGGCACTCCTTCGCCGGCGGCGTATTGGCGATGGCGCAGTAGCCGATTAAGCCGTCTTCACCGTCAGCCCGCCATCGACCACGAGTTCGAGCCCGGTGACGTAGCGGGATTCGTCGGAAGCCAGGAACAGCGCCGCATTGGCGACGTCCCAGGCGTCGCCCATGTGTCCCATCGGCACCTGCGAGTCGCGCGCCCGCCACATCGCCTCGACGTCGCCCTTGGCATAGCTCGCTGCCAAACCTGCGGAATGCTCGACCATCGGCGTCTTCATCAGGCCCGGCAGAATGCAGTTCACCCGGACATGATCCGGCGCAAACTGCACCGCCGTGGTGCGCGTCATCTGGTTCATCGCCGCCTTCGACGCGCCGTAGCTGACGTAGGAGATGCCGACGTGGCGGATCGAGGCGATCGACGAGATGTTGATGATCGAGCCGCCGCCCTGCTTCTGCATCACCGGAATGACGTGCTTCATGGCGAGGAAGGCGCTCTTGAGATTGACGGCGAAGACGCGATCCCATTCGGATTCCGTCACCTCGACCACGCTGCCCATTTCGGCGATGCCGACATTGTTGTCGAGCACGTCGATACGGCCATAGGTCTTGAGGCATGAAGCGACCATCGCCTCGACATCGGCGGCGCGGGAGACATCAGCGGTGTGGGCGACTGCCTTGCCGCCCTCACCCGTGATGATCTTCACGGTCTCTTCGGCCGCCGCCGCATTGCGATCGACGCAGAACACCTGGGCGCCCTCACGGGCAAAGGTCACGGCCGTCGCCTTGCCATTACCCCAGCCGGGCCCGATCGAACCCGCACCGACCACCATCGCCGTCTTGCCCTTGAGCCGTTCCATCGACTTCTCTCCCGTTGTTGCTTTTGATCTTGCTATTCCGCGCAGACGCTCATGGTCGTGACATTAGCACCGATCGGATGTCCGAAAAGTTCCGATAGCGTCCGGCAATCGCCCTTCGCGCACAGCCGCCATTCGCCGGCAACCCCGGAATTTGCAAGCACGACCTGCGGCATCGCCGGCCGTTTCGGCTGCCATCGGAACCAGCCGTCAACCAGCCGCGCCTCCGGTGGCGGCTCCATGCCGGCGCCGGATCCTTTGACGCGGGCCTGCACCAGTTCAAGGCCTTGCGGCGTGACGCGCCAGTCTTCCTGCCAGTCGGTCTTCTCGATCGAATGGGTCCACACCAGCGTGAAGGTCGCAATCGACAGCGCCTTCACCAGGCCGGCCGAGGCGAGACACAGGCTCAAGCCGCCGCCACGGCGCTGCGCGAGCGCTGCCGCCATTGCCACAGCACGACGACCGCCGCGAGCGTGAGGCCGGCGGTATCGCTGAACGGAAAATCGCCGAGCAGGCATAGTGCTGCAACCGAGGCTAGAGCGATTTCGGCCCATGTCAGCCGCGTGAACAGGAAACCGATCGCGACAATGCCGAACAGGCCGATCGCAACCAGCGCCTTGAAGGTCGCCACCGCCACCGCCCCATAGAAGCCGAGTTGCGCCGCCATGGGATCGCCGGCCTGCAGCATCAGGGCGGGCGAATACACGAAGATGAACGGGATGACGTAACCCGCGAGCGCGATGCGCATCGCCTCCCAGCCGATCTTGTCGGGGTTTTCCTTGGCGATGGGAGCTGCGGCCAACGCCGCCAGCGCCACCGGCGGCGAGAGATCGGCCATGATGCCGTAATAAAACGCGAACATGTGGCTGGCGATCAGGGGCACGCCGAGTTTTGCGAGCGCGGGTGCGGCCAACGCGGCGGTGATGATGTAGGTGGGAATCGTCGGGATGCCGGTGCCGAGCAGGATCGACAGCAGCATCGTCATGACCAATGCGAGGAACAGGCTCTTGGCGCCGAGGCCGATGATCCAGCCGCCGAAGATGGTGCCGACGCCGGTCTGCGTCATCATGCCGATGATGGTACCGACGATGGCGCAGGCCATGCCGACAGTCAGCGCCGACTTGGCGCTGTCGGCGAGCGAATCGCGGCAGGCCGCCAGCGTCGCCCTTCCGCCGCGCGTGATCGCGGCAATCACGATCAGCCCAAGGACGACGCACGACACCGGCACGATCTCGAGCCCGGTGCGCGACACCGCGGCCACCACCAGCGCCAGTCCGATCCAGAAGATGTAACGTATCGCGGCGTTGGAGAAACCGAGCGTGATGCTGGTGCCCAGGATCAGCGCGACGGTCAGCGCCAGACCCATGCTGCCGGCATAGAGCGGCGTAAAGCCTTCGAACAGCATGTAGACCAATGCGGCGAGCGGCAACACCAGGTACCAGCGCGACACCAGCGCCTTCCAGGCGCTCGGGATTTCCGAACGCTTCATGCCGACCAGGCCGTGCTTGCCGGCCTCCAGATGCACCATCCAGAACGCCGAGGCGAAATACAGGATCGCCGGGATCACCGCGGCCTTGACGATCTCCGAATACTGGACGCCGAGCGTCTCGGCCATGATGAAGGCGACCGCGCCCATGACAGGCGGCATGATCTGTCCACCCATCGACGCCGTCGCCTCGACGCCGGCGGCAAACGCGCGGCGATAACCGAACTTGATCATCAGGGGAATCGTGAACTGGCCGACGGTGACGACATTGGCGACGCCGGAGCCGGAGATCGTTCCCATCATGCCGGAGGCGAACACCGCCACTTTGGCAGGACCGCCGCGGGTACGGCCGAACAGACCGAGCGACACGTCGGTGAACAGCTGGATCATCCCGGCGCGCTCGAGGAACGAGCCGAACAGGATGAACAGAAAGATGTAGGTCGCCGAGACATAGATCGGCACGCCGTAAAAACCTTCGGTGCCGAACGAGAGATGGGTGATGACCTGATCGAAACCGTAGCCGCGATGGTTGAGCGGTGACGGCAGATACTGGCCGAAGAACCAGTACAGCAGACAGGCGCCGCACATCAGCGGCAGCGCCAGCCCCATCATCCGCCGCGTGCCCTCGAAGATCAGCACCGCCAAGAGCGTCCCGACCGCAAGATCGGTCTGGGTCGGATCGCCGTCGCGCGCGATCAGGTCGGCATAGAAGATCCACTGGTAAAGCCCGCACAGGAACCCGGCACCGCCGATCAGCCAGCCGAGCGTGCGGCCGAAATCGCTCCTGGCGGTGAAGTTGCCGATCAGGCCGAAGGTCATCAGCAGCAGGAAGCCGACATGAATGCCGCGCACCACCTGGCTCGGCAGATAATTGAAAGCGGCGACGTAAAGCTGGAACACCGCAAAAGCGATGCCGACGACATAGGCCAGATGGCCCCAGGCGCCCGGACCGAAACCCGCCGGGAAACCGTGCTCGAAATTGTCGAATTCGACCTTGATGGGCGCCTGTGCGCCCTCCCCTTGCAGCATGCCCGTGATTCCCCGCCCGCGACGCTTATAGCATCAGCACCCATGCTCGCCACGTCATGGCCGGGCTTGTCCCGGCCATCCACGTCTTGCTGCACAAGGAAAAGTAAGACGTGGATGCCCGGGACAAGCCCGGGCATGACGGAGACCTACTTCATCAGCCCCTTTTCCTTGTAATAGCGGATCGCGCCGGGGTGCAGCGGAACCGGGCTGCCATCCGCCGCCTTGTCGAGCTTGATCTCCTTGCCGGCCGCGTGCGCATTGGCCAGTTCCGGCAATGATTCGAAGATCAGCCTGGTCATCTGGTAGACGAGATCGTCGGAGACCGCGGAACTGGTGACGAGATAGTTGACCACCGCCGCGGTCGGGACGTCCTTGTCCTGGCCGGTATAGGTGTTGGCCGGGATGTTCACCGACACGAAGGGCGGGCCGATCTTGTCGACGGTCGCCTTCGGAACCGAGACCACGGTGATTTCAGTCGAGGTCGAGAGATCCTTCAGCGAGGCGACGCCGAGGCCGGCCGATTGCAGCGTGGCATTGAGTTGGCGGTTTTTCATCAGGTCGACGGATTCGGCGAACGGCAGATATTCGACCTTGCCCATGTCCTTGTAGGTCATCCCGGCGGCAGCCAGGATCGCGCGCGAGTTAAGCTCGGTGCCGGACTTGGGCGCACCGACCGAGAGGCTCTTGCCCTTCAAATCGGCCAGCGTCTTGATGCCGCTCTCGGCGGTCGCGACGATCTGGATGTAGTTCGGATAGATCGCGCCGATGGTGCGCAGCTTGTCCAGCTTGATCTTGAAACCGGCCTCCTCGTCGCCCTCCCATGCCGCTTTCAGCGAATCACCCAGCGTAAACGCGATCTCGCCACGCCCTTGCTGCAGCAAAATCAGGTTCTCGACCGACGCCTTGGTGGCCTGCACCTGGGTCTTCACATTCGGAATCTTGTCGCCGTAGATTTTGCTGATGGCGACGCCGAGCGGGTAATAGACGCCGGATGTGCCGCCGGTCAGCACATTGATGAATGCTTGCGCCCGCGCGCCCGGAGTCGTCAAAACCGCAGCCACCACCACGGCAGCCGACACCCATCCCAATTTCATTGCGGTAATTTCTCCCCGAATATGCACGCGAAATTGGACTCACACGCGCCCGCGGTCAACCCGCTCTGGTAGACGCAGCCGATACGGTGTCCGCATGGATGTATTCATCCCAAAGTCGGGCTTTATACCCTTGCCACGCCTCGCCAAACCGGCATGAATGCGCCGCCATCCACGGCCCCGGCGATCCGGCCGGGAAGGTAAAAAGAGCGTTTCGGGGGAAACATGGCCACACAGAGTCAACCGCCAGGCAACTCGTTGCCCAATGACGACGTCGTCGCCGTATCCGACGAGGCATTGCAGAAGGCGGAGGCCTTCATCGAGGCCGACGAAGGCGCCGCCAACCGCCTGATGGGCTGGGCGGGACGGATCTCGACCACCATTGCGGTGGTGATGAGCCTGTTTCATCTCTACGCGGCCTACGCGATCGTTCCGACCCAGGAACTGCGCTACACCCACGTCGCCTTCACGCTGGTGCTGAGCTTCCTGTTGTTTCCGTTGGCGACGCGGTTTCGCAACCGGGTGCGCTGGTGGGACATCGTGCCGGGGATCTTTGCGGTCGCGACCATCGCCTATGCGCTGTGGGGCGGCGACGATTTTACCGACCGCGCGACTTCGCCGGAGCGCTGGGACGTCATTGTCGGCGTCGTCTTCATCCTGCTCGTGCTGGAAGCGACGCGGCGCACCACAGGGCTGATCATGCCCGTCGTGGCGGTGCTGTTCATCGCCTACGCGATGCTCGGTCCGCATCTGCCGGCGCCGTGGACCCATCGCGGCTACGATTTGCCCCGGCTGGTCGGGCACCTCTTCATTACCCTGGAAGGTATTTTCGGCGTCGCGGTCGACGTGTCGGCGACCCTGATTATCCTGTTCACGATCTACGGCGCGTTCCTGGCGCAATCCGGCGCCGGAAAATTCTTCATTGATTTCTCGCTGGCGCTGATGGGCGGCAAGGCGAACAGCGCCGGCCGAACCGTGGTGTTGTCCTCGTTCCTGCTCGGCGGGCCGTCCGGATCGGGCGTCGCCACCACCGTGATGATCGGCACCGTGGCCTCACCGATGCTGGCCAAGGCCGGCTTTGAGAAAAACGCCGCCGGAGGATTGCTGGCGGCGGGCGGTCTCGGCGCGATCCTGTCGCCGCCGGTACTGGGCGCCGCCGCCTTCCTGATCGCCGAGTTCCTCAAGATCAGCTATCTCGACGTGATCTGGATGGCGACCATTCCGACCTGTCTCTACTACATGTCGCTGCTGTTCATGGTCGAATTGGACGCCAAGAAATTCGGTGCCAAGGACGTCAACTTCACGCCGGAGATGTCGCTCGGGCAGATGACCAAGCGTTACGGATTTCATTTCATCTCGCTGCTCGCGGTGGTCGTGTTCATGGTGATCGGCTATTCGCCGTCGCTGTCGGTGTTCTATGCCATCGTCGTGACCTTCGCGCTGAGCTTCCTGCGCAAGGAAACCGCGCTGGTGCCGAAGAAGCTGGTGAAGGCGCTGGCCGACGGCTCGATCGGCGCGCTCAACGCCGCCACCACCTGCGCCTGCGCCGGCATCGTGGTCGGCGTCGTCACGCTCACCGGCCTCGGCCTCAAGTTTTCGTCGATCGTGATTTCCTATGCGGGCGGCAGCCTGCTGCTGACGGCGATCTACACGGCGCTGATCGTCTGGATCATCGGCCTCGCGGTGCCGGTGACCGCCTCCTACATCATCTGCGCCGTGATCGCGGCCCCCGCGCTGATCAAGCTCGGCGTGCCCGACTACGCCGCGCACATGTTCATCTTCTACTATGCGGTGCTGTCCGAGGTGTCGCCGCCGACCGCGCTGTCGCCGTTCGCAGCCGCCGCCATTACCGGCGGCGATCCCTACAAGAC
>JBOHIT010000801.1:0-2823 GCA_050726155.1 Bradyrhizobium sp. | reverse complement strand
TACCAGAACGCCGACCGCGTCGGGCTGAAGCGGATCGATCCGAAGGCGATCGGCTACACCGTCGATACGCCGGTGCCGTATCGCCTGGTCGACCTGATTTCGCTGATCGACGAGCGCATGGGCAAGCTGGAGAACCGCTCGTCGCGCATCATCTATCACAAGCTGATTTCGCGCATCGAGACCGTACGCAACGACCCGCGCTACGCCTTCATGTTCGACAACGCCAATGTCGGCGGCGACACCATGGCGGAAGTCATCAGCCATCTGTTCCGGCTGCCCGCCAATGGCCGGCCGATGACCATCATGCAGCTCGCCGGCTTCCCGGCCGAAGTCGTCGATTCCGTGGTGTCGGTGCTGTGCCGCATGGCGTTCGATTTCGGCCTGTGGAGCGACGGCGTCTCGCCGCTGTTGTTCGTTTGCGAGGAGGCGCATCGTTACGCCGCCGCAGACCGCAACATCGGTTTCGGGCCCACCCGCAAGGCAGTCTCGCGCATCGCCAAGGAAGGCCGCAAATACGGCGTCTATCTCGGCCTGGTCACGCAGCGTCCGGCCGAACTCGACGCCACCATCATCTCCCAGTGCAACACGCTGTTTGCGATGCGCCTGGCCAACGACCGCGACCAGGCGCTGCTGCGCTCGGCGGTGTCGGACGCCGCCGCCAATCTGCTGTCGTTCGTGCCCTCGCTCGGCACCCGCGAAGTGCTGGCGTTCGGTGAAGGCGTGGCGCTGCCGACGCGGCTGCGCTTCAAGGAAGTGCCGCTTCATCAGCTGCCGCGCAGCGAAGCCACCATCGCGACGGCGCCTTCGGTGGCCGCCGGCCATGACATGCATTTCGTCAGCGCCGTGCTGGACCGCTGGCGCGGCGCCACCTCGCATCGCGACGTGCCCAATGATCCCATGATCAACGAACGGCCGGCCGCCCGCACGCTGGAACCGCGCGCCGTCGAAGCGCCGATGCTGCAGCCCTCGATGGGGCTCGATCCCGATCGCTTCTCGCTGTTGAAGAAGCCGCTGCGCTGAGGGCGCCGCGGCGATTCCACCGAGCTGATCGGGACAGGCGAAAGGCCGCCCCGGTGCCGTCCAAACCAAAATATCGAAAACAACCCCATGCAAAGAAAGGAACCCCTTGAAAAGAAAGGGGTCGCCGGCATGGATGCTTTAGCCGCAAGAAGCATTTTGACACGTCGGGCAAATCAGCGGGACAATTACATCATCACGCAATCTGCAGATGCTCAATGACCGCGCCCGACGGGATCTTCAGCGCGTAGGGCGGATTGAGCCGAAGGCGTAATCCGCCGCACGGTTACAACGCTCCATATCGAACGATGGTCGCGGGTGCGCGATTGGCGCGCGGAGACTTCGGCGAACAACGATGACCGGAATGATTGCCTAAATGGCGGATTACGCCTTCGGCTCAATCCGCCCTACGAGCTAGGCCTAGTGACGAACGTCCGGCGATTAACGAAGTCTGAATCGCAATAATTCGCCGATGCTTTTTAGCGAAGTTTTATGGCGTTCACCCTTAGGTAGCAGGAAACTGGGTGCCAGGAGTGATCGCACATGTCGTTCGGCAAGCGCCAGGCCGGAGTTGGGGCCGCTGCACAGACGGTCAATGCCGGCATGGCTGTTCCATATGGCCAGGTCATCACCGAGGCGCCCGGGCCGACGGGCCACCCGATCCGCTGGCTCATCCTGCTGCTTGCAATTGGCGCGGCGCTTTACGGAATGTTTGCTAGCTATGGTCCTGACCTCCTGCGCGACAATCGGCTGGCCGGCACCTGGCAACCGGCGTATGACCTGCGCGCCGTGGAAGGAAAGTGCGAGCGAAAAAATTTCGTCATCACCTTCTGCAATGTCAAAATTGCGTCGGTCGCCAGACCCGAGCAGGCGCCGATCGCCGTCAGTTTCATGATGCTTTTTTCGGGTGGCGGCGGCGAGGCCATGGTGCCGGTGCGCTCGACGACCGACCGCGCGGCGGTCTCCATCCATTACGCCGCGGAAGCAAAGCTCTTGAACCGGACGCTGTCGTTTATTTTCGCGGCGGGCATCCTGGTTCTGATTGAGATCGTTGCGCTGCTCCTGTTCTGGAAAGCGGCCAATAGCTTTTCGGATTGAGTAGCCGGACCGTGACGCTGCTCAAAACCCTTGCCGCCATCTGCTGCATCCTGCTCTGTTGGGCCTATTTCCAATTGCCTTCCGGCTCCGGAGACGTGGCGTCCCGGCAGACCCTGTCCGTGAGCGAAGAGCCGGACCGGATCGTGCTCGGCTGGAGCGGGCCCGTGCAGGAGCCGATGAGCGAGCGCGTCGCGGCGGCCCTCGATCGCTACCGCGCCGATCGGCGCCGGCTTGTCCTCGTCCTCAACTCGCCGGGCGGCTCGATTGAACACGGGCGCAAAGTCGTCTCCGCGATCCGGGCACGTGATCGCGCGATCGATACGGTCGTCCAGAAGGCTGGCGTCTGCGCCTCCATGTGCGTTCCGATCTTTCTCGCTGGCAGCAGGCGCATCGCCGATCCCGAATCCTACTTCATGTTTCATGAGGCCAGCCTGAACAATAGCGCTCCGCAGAAGACGAAGCGACACGAGTTCAGCGATTCCGAGAGAGTCCTCGTCTCGCAAGCCGTCAAGAGCATCGAGGCGTACGCCACTGACGAGCTCTTCCGCAACGACATCGGCATCCGCGGCGTTAGCGCCGCCTGGCTTGACGGAATGCGCAAGAAAATCAGGGGACGCGATGTCTGGATGAGCGGTCAACAGCTCGTCGATGAGCGCTCTGGCATCGTCGATAGTCTCATTCGTACATCCGCTCGTTAGGGCCGTAGGG
>JBOHIT010000800.1:0-6294 GCA_050726155.1 Bradyrhizobium sp. | reverse complement strand
TGTCCGAGCAGTGGGGAAAGCAGCTCATCAGGGGCTGGAACAGCGCCGGCTGGATGGCTCAGCCGCGCCGGATCGGAGACCGCGTCGGCCGGCTGATCGGCGCGCCCGAAGGCAGCGTGGTGATCGGCGACACCCTCTCGATCAAAGTCTATCAGGCGCTCGCCGCAGCGCTCGAACTCAATTCCAGCAGGCGCGTGATCCTGTCCGACAACGGCAACTTTCCGACCGATCTCTACATGGCCGAGGGGCTGCTCAGATCGCTCGACCGGGGATACACGCTCAAGATCGTCTCCCCCGAGGAAGTCGAAGACAGCATCGACGAGACGATCGCGGTGCTGATGCTGACCGAGGTCGACTATCGTACCGGCCGCCTGCACGACATGAAGGCGCTGACGACGAAGGCCCACGCTGCCGGCGCATTGACGGTGTGGGATCTCGCCCATTCCGCCGGCGCCATCCCGGTCGACGTATCAGGCGCGAAAGCCGATTTCGCCGTCGGCTGCACCTACAAATACCTCAACGGCGGTCCCGGCGCGCCGGCCTTCATCTATGTCGCGGCTGAGCATGCCGAGATCGCCCGGCCGGCACTTTCCGGCTGGTTGGGGCATCAGGCGCCGTTTGCCCTCGATCTTGATTACCGTGCAGGCGCCGGCATCGAACGGATGCGGGTTGGAACGCCTCCCGTCATTGCCATGGCGGCACTCGACGCCGCCCTCGATGTCTGGGAGGGCGTCGGCATCAACGACGTCCGCAAGGCGTCGATCGCGCTGAGCGATTTGTTCATCCGCGAAGTCGAGGCCCGCTGTCCGGAGTTGACGCTGGCCTCGCCGCGGGACGGCAACAAGCGCGGCAGCCAGGTTTCGTTTCGTCATGCCCACGGTTACGCGATCATGCAGGCGCTGATCGCACGCGGCGTGATCGGCGATTTTCGCGCTCCCGACGCGATACGCTTCGGCTTTGCGCCGCTTTACATCGGCGAGGCCGATATTCGCGCGGCGGTCGATGCGATCGAGGATGTCGTGAACAATCGCCGCTGGGACGCCGCGGAGTATCGCAAGATGGCGGTCGTGACATGACCGGAAAACCCTACGACCCTGCCCGCGAGGGCGCCCAGATGTCGTTCGACGGGCGGATGTCCTACAGTGACTATCTACATCTGGAACGCGTGTTGGACGCGCAGCAACCGCTCTCGGAGGCGCACGACGAGCTTCTGTTCATCATCCAGCATCAGACCTCCGAACTCTGGATGAAGCTGGCGATCCATGAAATCCGCGCCACCATCAAGGCCATCCACAGCGACAGGCTTGAACCCGCCTTCAAGATGCTGTCCCGCGTCGCGCGGATCTTCGAGCAGCTCACCAATGCCTGGGATGTGTTGCGGACGATGACGCCGAGCGAGTACACCGAATTTCGCGACCAGCTCGGCCAATCGTCCGGCTTCCAATCGTACCAATACCGGGCGATCGAATTCCTCGCCGGCAACCGCAATCTTGCGATGCTGCGTCCTCACGAGCATCGCAGCGACGTTGTCGCGAATCTGGAGGAGATTCTCTCCCAACCCAGTCTTTACGACGAAGCCTTGCTTCTGCTGGCGCGCAACGGCTTCGATATCGGCGACGATGCGCATCGAACGGATTGGCGCGTGACGCGGACGGCAAATGAGAAGGTGCTGAACGCCTGGAAGACCGTCTACGCATCGCCCGAGAAATACTGGATGCTGTACGAACTGGCGGAAAAGCTGGTCGATTTCGAAGACTATTTTCGGCGCTGGCGCTTCAACCACGTCACGACAGTCGAGCGCATTATCGGCCTGAAGCGCGGAACCGGCGGCACGTCGGGCGTTTCCTATTTGCGCAAGATGCTCGAGGTCGAGCTTTTTCCGGAGCTGTGGAACGTGAGAACGGAGCTTTAAAGCGCGCCACGATCTACCGATCGTCACCTTCTTCATATCGCTACAGTCCCAGCCGATCGCGAATGCGGCCCGTCAGCACCACGCTCTTCACCGCGACCGGCCACAGCGCGTGGAAGCGAATGGGCTTCAAGCCGGTGATCGGCATGTCGATCTCGGCCTTCTCACCTCCGATCAGCCGCTTGGCGAGTTGTTCGCCCATCGCGGTTGCGATCGCGACACCGCGGCCGTTGCAGCCGAGATAGGCCAGCGCACCCGCGCCGGGTTCGTGGACATGCGGATAGTGATCTGATGTCATCGCGAGCCGGCTGTTCCAGCCGTGGGTCCAGCGCACGCCGCGGATGTCAGGCCAAAGCCGTTCCGCGTACCGCATGAGATAGGAGACCGGCGCCGGGTCTTTGATCCACTGCATCGGCCCGCGTCCGCCCATCAGCAGGCGGTTTGAGGCATCGACGCGATAATAGACGGTGATATGGCCGCTCTCGTACAGCACCGACCGCGTCGGCATGATTTTTCGCGCGACGTCATCGGGCAATGGCTCAGTCGCGGCGATCGAACTGAACACCGGCACGATGGTTTGGCGCAGATCGGGCCAGAGGTCGTCGGTGAAACCATTGGTGGCGATCAGGACCTTTTCGGCCCGGACCACCGCACGCGGGGTTTCGATGCGCCATCGCCCGCCCTCGCGCCGCAACGATGTCGCGGGCGTTTCACTATGAACGGCAGCGCCGGCCGCGAGCACCGCGCGTACCAGGCCGCGCGCATAACTCAGGGGCTGCACGTCGCCGCCGCGCGCATCCCGCATCGCGAGCAGATAGCGGTCGGTCCCGGTCGCTTCGCGGACGGCATCGCGACCCAGCAGCGTAACGGGCATGCCGCGCTTGATGCATTGCTCAGCGGTGGTTTCGACGCCCGCGGTGCTGGAAGGGTGATAGGCCGCGCGCAGCGTTCCGTTCTGCCGTGCCTCGCATTCGATTCCCAAACGCCGGATCAGATCGAGCGTGAACACCGGCGTGTTGTAGCTGAACGCGATCATGCGGCGGCCGAGGTCGGCGCCGAAGGTCGCTTCGACCGTATCCGGATCGAGCTTCAGGCCCGGATTGAGCTGGCCGCCATTATTGCCCGATGCGCCCCAGCCGGGTTGCTGGGCTTCGAGCACGATCGCATCGGTGCCCTGCTCGGCCAGATGCAGCGCGGTCGACAATCCGGCAAAGCCACCGCCGATGATCGCGACCGACACGGTCTTGTCGACATCGAGCGGCGGCGTCGCGACGGGCGCCACGGCGGTGTCGGCATAAAGGCTCGGCGGCAGGGCAAGGCGTTGGTGGGTCACGGTCATCAGGTCCGGCAAGTCAGCTTCACGAGATCGGTTTCACAGAGGATGCAGCACGCGGTGCAGGAAATCCTGGGTCCGCGCGTGCTGCGGCGCATTGAGCACGGATTTTGCGGCGCCCTGCTCGACGATGACGCCACCGTCGATGAACAAAACGCGGTCGGCGACATCGCGGGCAAAGCCCATCTCATGGGTGACCACGACCATGGTCATGCCGTCATCGGCGAGCTTGCGCATGACGCCGAGCACCTCGCCGACCAGTTCGGGGTCGAGCGCCGAGGTCGGCTCGTCGAACAGGATCGCCTTGGGCTGCATGGCGAGCGCGCGGGCAATCGCGACGCGCTGCTGCTGGCCGCCCGAAAGTTGCGCCGGATAGGCATCGGCCTTCTCGGCAAGCCCGACCTGCGTCAGCAAGGCACGGCCCCGCTCAAGCGCCTCGGCGGGCGGTTCCTTTTTCACATAGATCGGGCCTTCGACCACGTTCTCCAGCGCCGTGCGATGTGGGAACAAATTGAAGCGTTGGAACACCATCGACACTTGCGTCCGGATCGCAACGATCGACGGCGCCTTGTTGTCGACCTTGGCCCCCTCCACCAGGATGTCGCCGGAATCGTAGCTTTCCAGACCGTTGATGCAGCGCAGGATGGTCGACTTTCCCGAGCCGGACGGGCCGATGATGCAGACCACCTCGCTCTTCTCGACCGAGGCGGTAATGCCCTTGAGCACCTCGTTGGAGCCAAAGCTCTTGTGAACGTTGGTGAGCTCGATCATTTGCGGTTCGCCTTGTTCTCGAAATGGCGCACCAGCAGGATCAGCGGAATGCTCATAGTGAGGTACATCAGCGCGACCAGCGTGAACACGCTGGTGTTCTTGAAGGTCGAGGACGCGATCAGCTTGCCCTGCAATGCCAGTTCGGCGACCGTGATGGTCGAGGCCTGCGAGGAATCCTTGAGCATCATGATCATGACGTTGCCGTAGGGCGGCAGCACGATCTTGATCGCCTGCGGCAGCACCACGCGGCGCATGGTCAGCCACCAGCCCATGCCGATGGTCTGGGCGGCCTCGATCTGCCCCTTGTCGATCGCCTCGATGCCGGCGCGGAAATTCTCGGCCTGGTAGGCCGAATAGGCGATGCCGAGCCCGATGATCGAGGCCTGCAGCGCCGTCAGCGCGACCCCGAAATCGGGCATCACGAAATAGAGGTAGAACAGCAGCACGATGATCGGGATGCCGCGGATCACGTTGATCAGACCGCCGCTCAGTCCCGACAGGACCCGAATGCCGGAGACCCGCATCAAGGCCCAGAGCAGCCCGAGCACCGTCGACAGCAGCAACGAGCCGATGGTGACGACGACAGTCAGCCAGACGCCTTGCAGCAGGATCGGCAAGAACTCGACGGCGTCGCGCAGGAAATTTTGCATCGGCTTAGATCACGCCCTACACCGGCTTAGCTGCGTCACGAAGCCTTCGGCTTGAGACCCCATCTGTCGAGAATCTTGTCCAGGGTGCCGTTGGCCTTGAGCTTGGCGAGCGAGGTGTTGATCTTGCCGAGCAGTTCCTGGTCGGTCTTGCGGATCCCGATCGAGACGGTGCCGACGGTGACCGGCTTGTAGGACTCCACCAGCCGGACCTCGCCGAACGCGCCCTGCTTCAGATTATAGGCGAGGATCGGAAAGTCGGCGAAGCCGGCCTTGAGGCGGCCGGCATTCACGTCACGTAGAATATCCGGAATGGTGTCGTAGACCTTGACCTCGCTGAACAATCCCGTCTTTTTCAACGCATCGACAAAGGCCGTCCCGACCTGGGCGCCGACCACCTCGCCCTTCAGATCCTCCTGCGAGGCATAGTTCTTGGCGTCGGTCTTCGGCACCACCAGGCCCTCGCCATAGGTGTAGACGGCTTCCGAGAAATCGATCACTTCCTTGCGCGCGGCGGTGGCGAACATCGCCGCCGAGATGATGTCGATCTTGTTCGACGTCAGCGACGGCACCAGCGCCGAGAACTGCATCGGTTCGATCTGGACCTGGAAACCGGCGTCCTTGCCGATCTCGGTGATCAGATCGACCATCACCCCCTGAATGCTGTTGCTCTTGGTGTCGAGGAAGGTGAAGGGAATCCCTGTTGGCGTCGAGCCGACCTTGAGGACCTGCTGCGCCGACGACGGCACGGCGGCGGCAAGGACGAGCGCCGCGGTCGCGGCCTGGACGAGACATTTGAAAAGCATCGTACCCCCTCAACAGTTTGGCGCGGGCGGCGGTTTTGCGTCTTCCTCAACAAGCCAGTTGCAGGTTTCGCCGTCCGGGCCTATTTTCACAACCATGAAATTATGGACACATCGTCGAGAATTGCGCAAGCAGGATTTTCATACACATGAAGGAGACGGTTTGACGTGAGCGGCCGCAAGCGCATGAGCAAGAAGGCGGTCAAGGCCGAGCCGGCGGTGGACGTCGCCGTCGGGCAGCGGATCCGCGACCTCAGGCGAAGCCGCAAGCTGTCGCTCGAGGCCGTTGCCGGCAGCACCGATCTGTCGATCGGCTTTCTCAGCCAGATCGAACGCGGTCTCTCCTCGCCTTCGCTGCGGGTGCTGGCGACCATCGCCGATGTGCTCGGCGTCGGCATCGCGGGCCTGTTCGGCGCCAAGGAAACGGCGGACACAGGATCGGATGCAATCGTCACCCGCGAACAGCAGCGCGCCGAGTTAAACCTGTGGCGCACCGGCATCTCCAAGCAATTGCTCAGCCCGTCCGGCTCCGAAGGCCGGCTCAATCTGTTTCTGGTCCACATGGAGCCGAACGGCAGCACCGGCGACGAATTGTACACGCATGACGGCGAGGAGGCCGGTCTGGTGATCGAGGGCGAAATGAAGCTCACGGTCGATGCCGAAAGCTGGACATTGAAGCAAGGCGACAGCTTCCGCTTCGCCAGCCGCCGCCCGCACCGGTTCAGCAATCCGTCCGACAAGGCCAAGGCCGTGGTGCTGTGGGTGAACTGCGTTTCGGCGGCGGGCTAGCTCCGCTGTCGTCCCGGCCTTGAGCCGGGACCCATACCGCGT
>JBOHIT010000799.1:0-17345 GCA_050726155.1 Bradyrhizobium sp. | reverse complement strand
GTCTGGGGTGGCTTCGCGAAGCGAAGACGGGTGAGGGGTCTGGCTCCGCGGATTCAAACCTCCCCGTGGATAGAGAGCCCTCATCCGGCGCCGTAGCCGATGCAAAGCATCGGCGGTCTAAGAACGGCGGCCGAAGGCCGCCTATGCCACCTTCACCCACAAGGGGAGAAGGAGAGATGCACTTGTCGCGGGGGAACAGCCGTCCTCCCATCCGCCATCTTGCAATCCCTCGAAAGACGCGGTTCTGCTATGGCCATGACCGTTGAACTGCCAGCGCTGGAACGGACCGATGCGATGACGCCCGAGGCGACGCAAAAGGCGTCGTCGGCGCGGCTGCGGCGCTATGCCGGGCCGGCGCTGGGGCTGCTGCTGCCGGTCGGCCTGGCGCTGGCGTGGGAAATCGCGGTCTGGGCAGGCCTGTCGAACGGCCGGCTGGTGCCGCCACCGACCAAGATCTTCGCCACCGTGGTGGAACTCGCCAAAAGCGGCGAACTCTCGCGGCACATCATCGCGACGCTGAGCCGCGTCGCATCGGGCTTCGTCATCGGCGTCGTCGCCGGCACCTTGCTCGGCGCCATCTCCGGCTATTGGGGGCTGGCGCGGCGGCTGCTCGATCCGACGGTGCAGGCGCTGCGCGCGATCCCGTCGATCGCCTGGGTACCGCTGTTCATCCTGTGGCTCGGCATTTTCGAAACCTCGAAGGTCGCGCTGATCGCGGTCGGCGTGTTCTTCCCGGTCTATCTCGGCGTGATGGGCGCGATCCTCTCGGTCGATCGCAAGATCGTCGAGGTCGGCCGCACGTTTCGTCTCAGCGGCCCGGCGATGATCCGCCGCATCCTGTTGCCCGCGGTGCTGCCGGCCTATGTCGTGGCGTTGCGCGTCGGCCTCGGTCTGGGCTGGATGTTCGTCGTCGCCGCCGAATTCATGGGCGCCTCCGAAGGGCTCGGCTATCTCCTGATCGACGGCCAGCAACTCGGCAAGCCGGCGCAGATCGTCGCGGCGATCGTGATCTTTGCCATACTGGGCAAGACCACCGACTGGCTGATCGAGATCGCCACCGCGCCATTGCTGCGCTGGCAGGACGCATTCGGCGGCAGAAGCGGAGCGGCGTGATGCTGGCGCTGGACCGTGTGGGAAAAACCTATCCGAACGGCGTCCACGCGCTGGAGCGGTTTTCCGCCGATATCAGGCTTGGCGAGATCGTCGCCATTATCGGCGGCTCCGGCTGCGGCAAGTCGACATTGCTGCGCGCCATCGCCGGCCTCGACCGCGCCAGCACAGGCACGGTGACGCTGGACGAGACCGCGATCACCGCGCCGCATGCCAAGATTGGCATCATCTTTCAGGAGCCAAGATTGCTGCCGTGGCTCAGCGTCGCCGATAATATCGGTTTTGGTCTGTCCGAACTCCCGGCTGCTTCGCGGTGGGAAAAGGTCGCGCGAGCGCTGGCCCGGGTCGGGCTCGCCGACAAGGCCAATGCCTGGCCGCGCGAATTGTCCGGCGGGCAGGCGCAGCGGGTGGCGATTGCGCGGGCGCTGGTGCCGCAGCCGGAAGTGCTGCTGCTGGATGAGCCGTTCTCCGCGCTCGACGCCTTTACGCGGCGGGACCTGCAGGACCATCTGCTCGATCTCTGGAACGACACGCGGCCGACCCTCATGCTGGTGACGCATGACGTCGATGAGGCCGTGGTGCTGGCGGATCGCGTGCTTGTGATGCGGCCGCGGCCGGGGCGGCTGTTTGAGGAAATCAAGATCAACCTGGCGCGCCCGCGCGACCGCAATTCGCCGTTGTTCGACAATTTCAAGCGCCGGGTGCTGACCGCGCTGGATCGCTCGCTCGACCGCAACGTTTCAGATGCCGATCCCAAATCGACCGCCGGCGAGGCGATGTGGTGGTGACATCGGCCCCATAAGGCTCTAAATCCGGACCCTCAAGAACATCCGGGAGAAGAAAATGGACGCCGCCGAACTTCGAGCCATGCAGGCCCCGATCAAGGAGCGCTACAAGTCCGATCCCAAGGCCGCGATGATCAAGCTGACCGCGAGGGGCTCGATCGACAGCGAAGGCATCGCCTGCAAGGTGGAGACCGGCCGCGCGCTGGCGGTGGCCGGTCTGCACCCGGCGACCGGCGGCTCCGGGCTTGAACTGTGTTCGGGCGACATGTTGTTGGAAGCGCTGGTCGCCTGCGCCGGCGTGACCCTGAAATCGGTCGCGACCGCGGTCGAAATTCCGCTGAAGTCCGGCCACGTCATCGCCGAGGGCGATCTGGATTTCCGCGGCACGCTCGGCGTCGACAAGGAAGCCCCGGTTGGCTTCGCCGAGATACGCCTGCGCTTCGACGTCGAGACCGACGCGCCGCAGGACAAACTCGATCTCTTGCTGAAACTCACCGAGCGCTATTGCGTGGTCTATCAGACCATCAAGAACGGCCCCAAGGTCACGGTGTCGATGAAGCGGGTGTGAGTCCTCGGCCACATCCACAATCTCTGCTCCGTCACCCTGAGGCGCGAGCGAAGCGAGCCTCGAAGGGCCTCCTTGCTGCCCATCCTTCGAGGCCCGCGCGTTGCGCGGGCACCTCAGGATGACGACGATCACCATTTCCCCCGAAACCGCCTTCCTCCTGACGCTCGGCCTGCGCATGGTTATCACGGCGGCGTTTGTGGTGACGGCCTCCGTCATCACCGAGAAGTCCGGCCCGGTGATCGGTGCGCTGATCGCGACGCTGCCGATCTCGGCGGGGCCGTCCTACGTGTTCCTCGCGCTCGATCATGATGCGGCCTTCATCGCCGAGGGCGCGCTGGCGAGCCTGCCGATCAACGCCGCGACGATCTTTCTGGGGCTGACCTATGTCGCGCTGGCGCAGCGCCGCAGCGCGGCCGTCAGTTGCCTCTCTGCGGTCGCGGTGTGGATCGCACTCGCCTCCATCATCCGCTCGGTGCACTGGACGCTGACCGGCGGGCTGATCGCCAACGCCATCGCTTATGCGATCTGCGTGCCGCTGCTGGCGCGTTACCGCCACGTCAAGATGCCGCCGGTAACGCGGCGTTGGTACGACATCCCGCTGCGCGCATCGCTGGTCGCCACCCTGGTCGCGACCGTGGTCACGGCGTCGGGTTGGGTCGGTCCGAAAGTCAGCGGCATCATCGCGCTGTTCCCGGTGGTGTTCACCTCCATGATGTTGATCTTGCACCCGCGCATCGGCGGGCCGCCGACCGCCGCCGTGCTCGCCAACAGCGCCTGGGGCTTGATCGGATTAGGCCTCGCCATTGCGGTGCTGCACGTCTCGGCGGTTCCACTCGGCTCCGCCGTCGGTCTGAGCCTTGCACTCGCGACCTGCGTCAGCTGGAACCTGGCGCTGTGGTGGAACGGGCGGCGGAAGGCGGTGCACTGAAAGCCGGCATCATTGATTGTGACAACGCTAACCTTTCCGAAGATTGATAGTTACCGATGCCAAGAGACCCGCTAAGGTTGACTGAAGGGCAGATGTGGGGCGCGCGGTGGAAGGGTTATATAAGGTCGAATATATCATCAATGACGGCTCGGGCCGTAGCGTGCTGTACGCCCGTGATGGAAAGATGCTCGGTGGCAATACCGCATTCGCCCATTTCGGCACCTACCAGAATGTGAACGGCGAAATCGTCGCCAGACTCAGGACCCGGCGCCATAGTCCGTCGCCGCGCCCGAGGTCCCTGGTCAGTTCCGACGCCGTCACCATCAGCATCCGCGGCAGGGCGCAGGGCCGGGGTTATCGCTTCGACGGTAACGTCGTGGAGGACACCGGCTCGTCGTTTCGCGCGATCATGACGCGGCTCGGCGACGACGACGTTCCGCCGCCCGGTGCGGTCGGTGACGGTGGCATCGTCAGCGGGCTCTACTCGATCAACATCCGGATGCTGGACGGCCTGGCCGGTGGGCAAACCGGGGTAATGCTCCTGCATGACGGTCGCATTCTCGGCGGCGACGCATTCTTCTATTATCTCGGCGCCTACTCCTCGGCGAACGGCCGCTGGAAGGGCGAGTTCGTCAATCAGGAACATACCCCGGCAAAGGACGAGCATCCGCTGTTCGGCGGGCATGAGGTTGGCATCGGCTTCTCCGGCCATTGCGATGCCGGGGGTGCGGAAATCGAGGCGACCGCGCTGGCCGGCAAGCGCAGCATCCGCCTCGCTGCCACGTTGAAGCTGATCCAGCCATTCGCCGACGCGAGCCGCTAGCTCCTATCTTTGCATGGGGTTGTTTTCGATATTTTGTTTTTGGGCCTTCACGTCGTTGGTTCCCGGGTGTCGCTGCGCTCACCTAGGCTACGATGTTTGCCCGGAAGACGGATGTCGCAGCATGTAATCCGCCCGCGATCTGATTGCCGAACTTGGATCGTTCGCCAGACGGGCGATGAGCGCTTCCTCATCCGGCAACTGCGATCGAACAGCGATCAGAGCATCCGCGGCGACCCTTCTCACGAACGGCGATTCATCGTCAACGGCCTCTCGGATTAGATCGGCAGCAGGGCGGATTCTCCGAACGTCGCGCGTCGTCAATATCGGGACACGCTTTCGCAGACCATAGACCTTGTCTATCCAGGCCCATTCAAACCCCACAGACCAACTTGCCTTGCCGAAAATGAGGCACTGGTAAGCGACGGCTCTGACCGATGGCTGTACCGCGGCAGCCGCAAGGCGCGGCAAATGTTCGTCGACGTTCGGATATCGGAAGGTATTACGAAGGCAGGTTGCCAGCGGTCCCGTCGATCGCTCCCGCAACTGCACGGCCAAGGCGGCTATGACATCCTCGCGGCTGAATACGGAATCGAGGACTTCCGGTTCATCACTCCAGCGGCCCCACACCAGACGGCGATCGAGCAGGTATAGTGCTCCGTTCGCGGCGATTTCGGCGGCGATTCGATGCAGAACCCGTTTGACGCAGCGTTCCGCAGCTTGACGCACCGGTGGAACCCAATCGTTCAACCGCCAGGCCAGCGCAGAAAAGAAGAATGACGATGTCGGAGGGGTGTCTATTGAATCGAGTGCGGTTTCTCTCGCGTAGCCACTGGGATGAAATAGGAAGAGCCACGCATAGTCGGCATTATTCTTCAGAAGTTGTGGGGTAGACGACGCTCGGCCAAAAAGCGGCGAAAGCAAAAAGCCGTTTTGCTCCCGCCACCAGCCGAAGCGGATTGCTGTCGCGATCTCTCGGCTGGCAGGCACAATCACATTGGCTGGAAGCGCAGAAATCTCCGACAACACGTCTTTCAGTTCGTCGTCAGATTGCCCGAGCCGGCTCCCCAACGCGGCCAGCTTGGTGGTCAACGGCGGCGGGAGAACTGATCGAAGATGCGATGCCATGACCCTAACATGGCAGTAATCAACGAAAGTTGGAAGTTGCGCATAAGCTTCGGCGAGCGACCCAATGTAAGGGGGAGCCGATGTAGCGGAACAAACGATTACGCCTTCGGCAGCTTCGCCTTCAGGGCATAGAGCGCATCCAGCGCCTCGCGCGGCGACATCTCGTCGGGATGCAGCGCCTTCACCGCATCGATCAACCGTTCCGCCTCGCTCGGTGGCGCCGGTTCGGCTGCGGCGCGGGAAGGCACCGCGAACAGCGGCAGGTCGTCGGCCAGCGCCCGCGCGGTCTGGCCGCGGTCCTGGGCTTCGAGTTTCGCCAGCACCGATTTGGCGCGGGCGATCACGGCCGGCGGCAGGCCGGCGAGCTTTGCGACCTGGATGCCGTAGGAACGATCGGCCGAACCCGGCAGCACCTCGTGAAGGAACACGACGTCGCCCTGCCACTCCTTGACGCGCACGGTGGCGTTGAACATCCGCGGCAGCTTGGCCGAGAGCGCGGTCAGTTCATGATAATGCGTGGCGAACAGCGCGCGGCAGCGGTTGCTCTCATGCAGATGCTCGATCGCCGCCCACGCGATCGACAGGCCGTCGAACGTCGCGGTGCCACGGCCGATTTCGTCGAGGATCACCAGCGAACGCTCGCTGGCCTGATTGAGGATCACCGCGGTCTCGACCATTTCGACCATGAAGGTCGAGCGTCCCCGCGCGAGATCGTCGGCCGCACCGACGCGCGAGAACAGCCGGTCGACCACGCCGATCCGGGCGCGCGACGCCGGGACATAACTGCCGATCTGCGCCAGCAGCGCGATCAGCGCGTTCTGGCGCAGGAAGGTCGATTTACCCGCCATGTTCGGGCCGGTGATCAGCCAGATCTGGCCCGATACTTGTGCCGGTCCCGGTGAGAGGTCGCAGGCGTTGGCGATGAACGGCTGGCCGTCGCGCTTCAGCGCCGCTTCGACCACGGGATGCCGGCCGCCCTCGACGGCAAAGCCGAGCGAGCCATCGACCTCGGGCCGCACATAATTGTCATCCACTGCGAGCTTCGCCAGTCCGGTCGCGACGTCGAGCAGCGCAAAGGCATGAGCCGCGGCGCGCAAATCGTCACTGGCGGCAAGGGCTACTGCCGACAGCCGCTCGAAGATTTCCAGTTCCAGCCCGAGCGCGCGGTCGCCGGCATTGGCGATCTTGGCTTCGATCTCGCCGAGCTCGGACGTCGTGAAGCGCACCTGTCCCGCCAACGTCTGGCGATGGATGAATGTCGCATTCAGTGGCGGCGCCATCAGTTTGTCGCCGTGCTGCGCCGTCACCTCGACGAAATAGCCGAGCACATTGTTGTGGCGGATCTTGAGACCCTTGATGCCGGTGTCGTCGGCATAACGGGCCTGCATCGCGGCGACGACGAGGCGCGAGGCGTCGCGCAGATTGCGGCTCTCGTCGAGCGCGGCCTCGTAGCCCTCGCGGACGAAGCCGCCGTCGCGCTTGATCAGCGGCAATTGTTCGGCCAAAGCGCGCTCGAATTCGCGAGCAAGGTCGCGCGAGGGGCGGCGCAGCGCCTCCATCACGGCCGCGATCTCCGGCGGCGGAGCTTCCAGCTGCGATAGCCGCGCCAGCGCCTGATCGGCGGCGAGGATGCCGTCGCGCAGCCCGGCCAGATCGCGCGGACCGCCGCGGCCCACGGACAGGCGCGCCAGCGCGCGCGACATGTCGGGCGCGGCGCGCAGGGTGGTGCGGATGTCCTCGCGCGTAAAACTGTCGGCGACGAAGGTCGCGATCGCATCGAGCCGCCGCGCGATCGCGGCGCTGTCGGTAAGCGGGGCGGCGAGACGCTGCGCCAATAGCCGCGATCCGGCCGCGGTAACCGTGCAGTCGATCGCATCGAGCAGCGAGCCGCGCCGTTCGCCCGCCAGCGTGCGCGTCAATTCGAGGTTGGCGCGGGTGGCCGGGTCGATCGCCATCGTGGTGCCGGCGGCCTCGCGCGACGGCGGCGACAGCGGCGGGCGCTTTCCAACCTGGGTACGATCGATATAGGTGACGGCGGCCGCCGCCGCGGTCGCTTCCAGCCGAGACATGGCGGACAGGCCGTCCATGGTCGCGACCGCGAAATAATCGCACAGCCGGCGTTCGGCGGTGGCGCCGTCGAAGACGTCGCGGGTCAGCGGCGTCACTGCCGGCAATTCGCGCAGTAAGGTGCCCAGATCGGCATCGCCATAGAGTGCATCGGTGACGATGACTTCGTTGGGATTGATCCGCGCCAACGTTGCCGCGAGTTCGGCGGTCGAGCATTCCGTGACCATGAATTCGGAGGTCGAAATATCGATCCAGGCGAGGCCAATACGGTCGCCGCCACTTGATCCACGGGCGCGCGCGATCGCCAGCAGGTAATTATTGGTGCGAGCGTCGAGCAGCGTGTCTTCGGTCAGCGTGCCCGGCGTCACCAGCCGCACCACGCCGCGGCTGACCACGCTCTTGTTGCCACGCGCGCGCGCGGCCGCCGGGTTCTCGGTCTGCTCGCACACCGCGACCCGGTGGCCGGCATTGATCAGGCGGTGCAGATAATCCTCGGAGCGCTCCACCGGCACGCCGCACATGGGTATGTCCATGCCCTGATGCTTGCCGCGCTTGGTCAGGACGATGCCGAGCGTTTTCGAGGCGATTTCGGCGTCCTCGAAGAACAGCTCGTAGAAATCGCCCATCCGGTAGAACAGCAGCAGCCCGGGATGGCCGGCCTTGATCTCAAGGTATTGTTCCATCATCGGCGTGACGCGCGCGGTCGCGTCGGACACCGGCGTGGCGTCTGAGGGTGGGGATGCGGCGATAGATTGCTGGATCGTCATCGGGTGCGGAAACTACAAAATTCCGTCGGCCGATCCTATCGCTTTGCCGCCAGAATCCACGTTTTCCCCGGTCGTCCCGGACAAGTGAGCGCAGCGAACGCGATCCGGGACCCATCCGTGGCTTCTCGGTGGGACCCCGGTGCCAGACGCCGTTTTCTAGCAATTCCCGCGGCGGAGTGTGGGTCCCGGCCTTCGCCGGGACGACGAGTGTCAATTGACCTCTTCCACCGCCGCTCCTAAAACTCGCCATCAATTCAGTGGGGTCAACGGCCCAAACGCGGCGTTCAGGGAGAAATTCAATGCGTGATGTGTTCATTTGCGATGCCGTGCGGACCCCGATCGGCCGTTTTGGCGGCTCGCTCGCCAAGGTGCGCGCCGACGATCTGGCCGCCGCCCCCATCAAGGCCCTGATGGCGAAGCATCCCAATCTGGACTGGACCCAGGTCGACGAGGTGTTTTTCGGCTGCGCCAACCAGGCCGGCGAGGACAATCGCAACGTCGCGCGCATGGCGTTGTTGCTGGCGGGGATGCCCGATTCGGTTCCCGGCCAAACGCTCAACCGTCTCTGTGCGTCCGGCCTCGACGCCGTGGGCGCGGGCGGCCGTGCGATCCGCGCCGGGGAAATCGACTTTGCCATTGCCGGCGGCGTCGAATCGATGACGCGGGCGCCGTTCGTGATGGGCAAGGCGCCGGAAGCGTTTGCGCGCTCGGCCGATATTTACGACACCACGATCGGCTGGCGCTTCATCAATCCCTTGATGAAGGCGCAATACGGCGTCGATGCGATGCCGGAGACAGGCGAGAATGTCGCCGAGGAGTTCCAGGTCTCCCGCGCCGATCAGGACGCGTTCGCGATCCGCTCGCAGCAGCGCGCGGGTGCGGCGATCACATCGGGATATTTCGCCGAAGAAATCACCCCGGTCTCGGTGCCCGGCGGCAAGGCCGGCCCGATCACGGTCGACAAGGACGAGCATCCGCGTCCCGAAACCACGCTGGAAGGTCTCACCAAACTCAAGCCGATCGTGCGCAATCCCGGCACGGTGACGGCGGGCAATGCGTCCGGCGTCAATGACGGCGCCGCGGCGATGATCCTCGCGTCCGAAGCCGCCGTGAAGAAGCACGGCTTGACGCCGCGGGCGCGCATCCTTGGCCTCGCATCGGCCGCGGTGCCGCCGCGCATCATGGGCATCGGCCCGGTGCCGGCGACCCGCAAGCTGATGGAACGGCTCGGCCTGAAGATCAGCGACTTCGATCTGATCGAACTCAACGAAGCCTTCGCCTCGCAGGGTATCGCCGTGCTCCGGCAATTGGGTGTCAAGGACGATGCCGATTTCGTCAACCCGCATGGCGGGGCGATCGCGCTCGGCCACCCGCTCGGCATGAGCGGCGCGCGGCTCGCGATGACGGCGGTGCACGGCATGGAGAAGCGCGGCGGCAAACGCGCGCTCGCCACCATGTGCGTCGGCGTCGGCCAGGGCGTTGCGATGGCGATCGAGAAATTGAACTGAGGTACATCAGCCGTCATTGCGAGCGTAGCGAAGCAATCCATCGAGCGGCAATGCAAGTATGGATTGCTTCGTCGCTACGCTCCTCGCAATGACGAAGAACGTTCCAAGGATTCGACCATGACGCAAATCTATCCCACAGGCAGTCTCACCGCGCATCCGCCGCGGCTATCGCCCGGTTACAAGAGCACCGTAAAGCGCTCGCCCTCGAAGCCGCTGATTCCGATGCGGCATACGCTGTCGGAACTGACCGGGCCGGTCTACGGCCACGGGACGGTGCGCGAGAACGACAACGACCTCACGCTGCAGCACAAGGGCGAGCCGCTCGGCGAGCGCATCATCGTGCACGGCCATGTGCTCGATGAAGACGGCCGCGGCGTGCCGAACACGCTGGTCGAACTCTGGCAGGCCAATGCCTGCGGACGTTATATCCACGTCGTCGACCAGCATCCGGCGCCGCTCGATCCGAATTTCACCGGCGCCGGCCGCACCCAATCGGACGGCGAGGGCTATTATCGCTTCGTCACCATCAAGCCCGGCGCCTATCCCTGGGGCAACCACCACAATGCCTGGCGTCCGGCCCATATCCACTTCTCGGTGTTCGGCCATTCCTTCGTCTCGCGGCTGGTGACGCAGATGTATTTCCCCGGCGATCCCCTGTTTCCGTTCGATCCGATTTTCAATTCAGTGACCGACGAGAAGGCGCGCAATCGGATGGTGTCCGATTTCGACCTCGACAATACCAAGCCGGATTGGGCGCTGTGCTACCGCTTCAACATTGTGCTGCGCGGGCGCAATGCCACGCCGATGGAGACCAAGTAAGTGCGTGAGACAAAACCTCTGGGCCTCACCCCATCGCAGACCGTTGGTCCGTATTTCGCCTATGGCCTGACCTCGAACGGCAGATACGACTGGAACGACGCTTTCTCGAACAACCTCGTAACGTCAGATACGATCGGCGAGCGCATTCGCATCGAAGGCCGGGTGTTCGACGGCGACGGCAACCACGTTCCGGACTGCATGCTGGAGATCTGGCAGGCCGACGCGCAAGGCCGCTTCGCCGATCCGCAGGACAAGCGGGCGCAGCCCAATTCGTCGTTCACCGGATTTGGCCGCTGCGGCACCGACGCCGATGGTGCCTACGCCTTTGACACCATCAAGCCGGGCATCGTGCCCGACCCCGACGGCAAGCCGCAGGCGCCGCATATTCTGCTCGCGATCTTCGCGCGCGGCATGCTGCTGCAGAATTACACGCGGATTTATCTCAACGGCGAGGCGGCCAACGCCACCGATCCCGTGCTGGCGCTGGTACCGATCGACCGCCGCGGCACGCTGATTGCCCAGCGTGCCAATTGCAATGCCGGCGTGGTCTATCGGTTCGACATCCATTTGCAGGGCGACAACGAGACCGTGTTCTTCGACGTGTGATTGTAGCGTTGCTGGCGCGGCCGCTGGGAGTGCGGAATGATCATCGGGCGCGAGCAGGATGTCACGGTTGCCGCGTCTGCCGTGATGGAGCGGACCTCCGATCCGCGGCTGCGCGAGATCATGCTGTCGCTGGTCAGGCATTTGCACGGCTTTGTCCGTGACGTCAGGCTGACCGAAGCAGAATTTCGCGAAGCCACCGCGATCCTTGCAGAGCTTGGCCGGCAATCGACCGACACCCATAATGAAGTCGTGCTGATGGCCGGCTCGCTCGGCGTTTCCTCGCTGGTGTGCCTGCTGAACAATGGCGACCAGGGCAACACCGAGACGGCGCAATCGCTGCTCGGCCCGTTCTGGCGACTGAATTCTCCGCGCGCCGAGAACGGCGGCTCCATCGTTCGGTCCGACACGTCGGGCGCGGCGCTGTTCGTCACCGCGCGCGTCGTCGATCAGGCCGGCAATCCGATTGCCGGCGCCGAGGTGGATATCTGGCACGCCTCACCGGTCGGCCTTTACGAGAACCAGGACCCTGATCAAGCCGAGATGAACCTGCGCGGGAAATTCACGTCAGATGCCGACGGACGCTTCGCGTTTCGTTCCGTTATGATGGTCGGTTATCCCATTCCGACCAGCGGCGTGGTCGGGCGATTGCTGAAGGCGCAGGACCGGCATCCCTATCGGCCGGCGCATCTGCATGCGCTGATCTTCAAGCCGGGCTTCAAGGTTTTGATTTCGCAGGTCTACGATCCCGCCGATCCGCATATCGACAGCGACGTGCAGTTCGGCGTGACCAAGGCGCTGATCGGTGAATTCGTGCGGCATGATGAGCCGCATCCGACGGCAACCGATGCCGGCTCGCCCTGGTATTCGCTCGACTATGTCTACCGGATGGAAGCCGGCGAGGCCGTGCTGCCGCGACCGCCGATCAAGTAGGGCCGAGTTCGTTCGACCTGCCGGCGATATCCATCGCCGCACGCCACGCAAATACCATGGCCGGGCCGATCATGGTGCCGGGCCCAGGATAGGTCCCGCGGAAGATCGAGGCGGCGTCGGCGCCGGCGGCATAGAGGCCCGGGATCGGATTGCCGCTTGATGTCAGCACGCGGCCGTTGGCGTCGGTGCGCAAGCCCGCGCTGCTCGCGAGATCGGAAGGCCAGACCGCTACCGCAAAATAGGGGCCGGGGCCGATTTTGCGCATGCACGGGTTTGTTTTATTCGCGGGATCGCCGTTGAAGCGGTTGAGCTCGCTGGCGCCGCGGCCGAAATCCTCGTCGACGCCGGTCTCGGCAAACCGATTATGGCGTTCGATCGTGCCGGTGAGCGCTGCGCCATCCACGCCGATTTGCTTTGCCAGTTCGGCAACGGTGCCGCCCTGGAATAGATAGCTGGATCTGATGAAACGCGCGAGATCGCGCGTCCGGGGATGAATCAGGCCGAGGCCGTAATCCCGGATAAAGCTGCGGTCGCAGATCAGGAACGACGGAATGCTGGGGGTCGTTTGATGCGATCGCAGCATGCCCTCGACGAAATCATGATACGAGTTGGCTTCGTTGACGAAGCGGATGGCGGCGCGATTGACCGCAATCAACCCCGGCTTGGCGCGATCCAGCATGATGTGGGGGAATACCGAGAGGTGGCCGTCCTCTTGCGGCATTACCGAGCTTGGCATCCACAGCGCCGGGCTTTGTATGTCTTGCGCGATCTCACCGTGCACGCGTTCGCCGGCGAGAATGCCATCGCCGGTGTTGCTGTCGGGGGAAAGCGAGTAGCGCTGCGTCGCTTCCGGAAACAGCCGGCGGCGCAATTCGCTGCTCCAGCCGATGCCGCCGGCCGCCAGCACCACGCCCCGTCGCGCGCGAATGCGGATGTCGCCATCGTTGGTCGTTAAGTTCGCACCGATGATTCGGCCGTCGTCCTCGATCAGTTCGCGAAGTTGGGTCATGTAGCGAATCGCGACGGCGTGTTGCTTCAGACTGTAGAGCAGCCGCCCGACCAGCGCGTTGCCCATGATCAGGCGCGTGCCGCGCGGGTGCCTGATCCGGTCCAGCGCCTGCCGTGCCAGCAGGCGGACGGCGTTCGAGAAATTTCTCAGGGAATGAAACGGATGCAGCAGCGACGGAATGTCCGTCTTGCCGACCATCATGCCGCCGAGCACCATGAATTCACGGCGCGGCGGCCGTACCCGCGCGAAATCCTCGCCGAGCTTTCGTCCGTCAAAGGGAAGGGCGCCAAGCGCGCGGCCGCCAAGGGCGGCGCCCGGCTGGGCGTGGTAATCGGGATGAACCGGCGGCGGCACGAAGCCCACGCTGGTTTTCTGCTGGAGATAATCGAGCACGTCGGGGCCAGTGGCGAGAAAGGCGGCGAGCCGCGCATCATTGGCGTCCTCGCCCAACAAGGCTGCGAGATAGGTCCTGGCCGCGTCGATGCTGTCGGGGACGCCGGCCGCTTCGCTCTGCCGGCTGCCGGGGATCCACACCGTTCCGGCCGAGGTCGCGGTGGTGCCGCCGACCATGTCGGATTTTTCGCAGAGAATGACCTTGAGGCCTTCGAGTGCGCCGACCAGCGCCGCCGTCATTCCTGCCGCACCGGCGCCGATCACCAGCAGATCGGTCTCGACATCCCACCGGCGGTTGTCTCCGGGGCGGCCGCTCACGACAAGCCGACCGGCCCGTTCACTTCAGCTTCCCGATTGCAAGCGCGTGCGACACGCAACTGTGGATGTGATCGGTCAGGATCGACTTCGCGGTTTCGACATCGCGCTTCAGCGCGCAATCCAGCAGCGCCTGGTGCTGCGCGATTGTGGCGCTGCCGCGGTACTGCAGGGCGTAGCGGAAATATTTGTCGAACACGACGGCATGGGTGTGCATCAGTTCGCGCGAGCCGCAGCTCGAGATCAGCGCCTGGTGGAATTCGCCGTCGTAGCGCTTGCGCAGTTCGGGATCGTCGCCCGCGGTGAGGATGGCGCGCTCGGTGGCGGCGAGCTTGTGGTGCGCCGACACCACGCGGCCTTCCCACTCCATGTCGCCGGCTCGGAACGATTCGGTCATGGCGTGATGTTCGAGCAGGATCCGCAGTTGCGCCAGTTCGCGCAAATTCTGGATCGAGACCGGCGCGACCTCGAACCCGCGCTGGCCCTCGGCGACGACAAAGCCTTCCGAGGCCAGCCGGTTGAGGATCTCGCGCAGCGTGGAAACGCTGAGGCCGTAATCCTCTTTCATCGAGTCGAGCTTGAGCCGTCCCGATGGATTGAGCACGCCGAAGATGATGTCGGAGCGAATGCGGTGATAGCCGCTGTCGCCGGCCGACATGGTGGAGGAAGGCTGCTCCAGGATCGTCAATGTCTATCCCTTTTGGGCGCGCGAGGGTTGGCCGACTCGGCGTCAAGCATAGCCGCGAATGGCGGCCTTGCCGCAAACGTGCGGAATATGATGAATTATGTTATATCATATATTTCTCATAATATCATTTGACAATGATTTCGCTATATGGTTTCCACCGAAAACAGGGCGCCAGCACGAAAAATCGCAGCAATAAGCCGCAACTGGGCGCCGGATTGTTCAAGGAGGATGAGATGAGGCTGTTTGCAGTTCTGTCCGCGGCCGTGTTCGGCGGGGCGCTTTTGGTCGGCACCGCATCCGCACAGGAGGTCCAGGAGCGGACCATCCGCTGGGGCCACCTCAACAACACCGATCATCCCGTCAGCTTCGGCGTGCAGAAATTCGCGGAAATTCTTGCAGCCAAGAGCGGCGGCAAGCTGAAAGTTCGCGAATTCGCCTCGTCCCAGCTCGGCAACGAACTGCAGCAGCAATCGGCGCTGCGCGGCGGCACGCAGGAGATGCTGTCGGCTTCCACGACCTCACTCGCGACCGTCATTCCGGAATTCGGCCTGCTCGACTTCCCCTTCATCGTCGGCACCACCGATCAGGCCGAGGCGTTGGCCCGGGGCGCGTTCGGCAAAGCGATGATCGATGCGCTGCCGCCGCGCGGACTGGTCGGGCTCGGCTATTGGGGCCTCGGCTTCCGCAACGTCACCAACAGCAAGCATCCGATCGCCAAGCTGGAGGATTTTAGCGGCCTCAAGCTCCGCGTGATCCCGAATCCGGTCTATCTGGAATCCTTCGGCGCCTTCAAGGCCAACCCGATCCCGATGGCGTTCGGCGAACTCTATTCGGCGCTGGAAACCCGCACGGTCGATGGCCAGGAAAATCCATACACGGTGATCCTCTCCAACAAGTTCTTCGAGGTTCAGAAACACGTTTCCGCCACCAATCATACGTTCACGCAGAACATCATCATCGTCAGCAAGATCTTCTGGGACAAGCTGTCGCCGGCCGAGCAGAAGATGATGCAGGAGGCCTATGACGAAAGCCGCGATTACCAGAAGGAGCAGACGCGGCTGCAGACCGAGAAGGCGCTCACCGAGTTGCAGGCCAAGGGAATGGCGTACAACGCGGTAGCCCCGGAAGAACTGCAGCGTATGCGCAAGGCCGCCCAGCCCGTGGTCGACAAGATCTCCGCGGCGCTCAAGCCGGAAACGGTGAAGCTGTTCAACGAAGAGCTCGATCGGATCCGCAAGGCGACCAAGTGACGCGTACAATGTGACGCGCGGCTGATATCCCGGGAAGCAGGGCCGATCTCCATCGGCCCTGCGCCAACTCCAACCCATGCGGCGCCGATGGACCGAATCCTTGATCTCTATTGCGTGCTGCTCAAGGGCGTCATCGCGCTGTGCCTCGCGGTCATGGTGGCGCTGGTGTTCGGCAATGTTGTGCTGCGCTACGGCTTCAATTCCGGCATTACCGTCTCTGAAGAACTGTCGCGCTGGCTGCTGGTCTGGCTGACCTTTCTCGGCGCCATCGTCGCGGTGCGCGAGCATTCGCATCTCGGCGTCGATAGCCTGATCCGGAAGCTATCGCCGGCGGGTAAGCGAATCTGCTTCATCATCAATTACTGCCTGATGCTGTTTGCCGACTGGCTGCTGCTCGCCGGGAGCTGGCGCCAAACCATCATCAACATCGACGACCGTGCGCCGGCGACAGGTCTGTCGCTCGGCATTTTCTACTTCGTCGGCGTCATCTTCGGCGTCTCGGCCGGGATCATGCTGCTCTACGATCTCTTCCGCGTCGTCTCTGGCCAGGCCAGCGAGACCGAACTGGTTGCCGTCAAGGAGGAGGAAGTCTGATGGCATCGCGGGGGCACCGCACATGACCATCGCGGTCTTCACCTTCTCGCTGCTCGGCGCCATGGCGCTCGGCATGCCCATCGCCTTTGCGCTACTCATCTGCGGCATCGCCCTGATGAGCACGATCAACATGTTCGACTCCCAGATCGTGGCGCAAAACATCATCAATGGCGCCGACAGCTTTCCCTTGATGGCGATCCCGTTCTTCATGCTCGCCGGCGAGATCATGACCAAGGGTGGCCTCGCCAAACGCATCGTCAATGTCGCCCTCGTTGCAGTCGGGCATTTCCGCGGCGGCCTCGGCTATGTGACGATCCTGGCGGCCTGTATCCTCTCGTCGCTGTCCGGATCGGCCGCGGCCGATGCCGCGGCGCTGGCAGCTCTGCTGGTGCCGATGATGGTAGCTGCGGGACACAAGAAGATTAACGCGGCGGGACTTGTCGCCGCGAGTGGCGTCATCGGTCCCGTCATTCCTCCCAGCATCGGTTTCGTCATCTTTGGCGTCGCCGCCGGCGTTTCGATCTCCAAGTTGTTTCTCGCCGGTATCTTTCCGGGGCTGATGCTGGGTGCCGGCTTGTGCGTCGCCTGGTGGTGGGTGGTCCGCAAGGAAAATCTGACGCCGCCGTCGCGGGCGTCATTCAAGGAAGTTGCCCACGCCGTGATCGACGGCTTCTGGGCGCTGATGTTGCCGGCGATCATCATCGTGGGCTTGCGTTTCGGCATCTTTACGCCGACCGAGGCCGGCGTGGTCGTTGCGGTTTATTCGCTGTTCGTGACCACCTGCATCTATCGCGAGCTGAAATTCTCGCAGCTGTACGGCGTCTTCGTCTCCGCCGCCCTGACCACCAGCATCGTGATGTTCCTGGTGGCCGCCGCGCTGGTGTCGTCCTGGTTGATCACGGTGTCGGAGATAGCAAGCCAGGTCGTGGACCTCCTGAAACCCTTCATGGGCAACAAGACGCTGTTGATGTTCGCGATCATGGTGGTCGTGGTCATCGTCGGTACCGCCCTCGACATGACGCCGACGATCCTGATCCTGACCCCGATCCTGATGCCGATC
>JBOHIT010000798.1:0-5615 GCA_050726155.1 Bradyrhizobium sp. | reverse complement strand
CTTCCATGCCATGGAGAACCCGATGACGAAACCGCACGAAAGAACCATTACGCCCGTTCCCGACGACAACCAGAGCCACAAGGGCCCCGGCAGCGCACCGCAGGTGCCGATCGACACCACCAAGGGCCATCGCGACGACGAAAAGAACAACATCCGCGAACAGGGCGATCACGGCAATCTGGTGCAGAACACGAGCAACAAGCGGTCGGGGTGAGGGCGGCCAGCATCCCCGCGCGGCGGCATCACTACCGTCATCCCCGCGCAACGGCGTAGCCGGCATTAGGTAGCAAACTCACCAACCAGCAATTTCAATGACTTAGAGCGTCCGGATGCGCTACATGCACGCTTCCGGACGAGGCGGATCAATCACTCCGAGGCGTATTCAACCGAGGAAGCCAATACCAACCAAGCGGAGTCGTTTTTCTCTCGCCTGCGCCGCGCGGAAATCGGTATCCACCACCACGTAGCGGGGCCGTACCTGTCGGCCTATGCAAACGAAATGGCATGGCGGGAGGACAACCGTCGTGTAAGCAATGGCGAGCAATGTTTGATTGACTACGGCGTCTGCCCTTGCCCACCCTGTTTCGCGTGTTTGGAAAGGGTATTGGCAGAGAGGCCGGGCCTAAAAGCCCGCTGTCAGCCAGCCGCGATAGCGTTGCATACGCGCTGCATTTCCCACTCCACCATTGCCCCGCCGGCCTGGATTGCTGCGCTTAGTTCCAGCAAGTGCTTTCTTGACAGACGACCAAGGGCTTGTTGAGGGAATGCGGCTAGCTCCGCATCATCGTAGTGGATGATGCCAGTGCAGCTAATGTAGCTTCTGTCTAAGGGGAAGAAAGTATAGTCGGATTTCAGAATCTCATAGTCGCAGCCGTAGTTGGCTTTCGAGATGAACAAAAACGTATGACCCACTCGCCAGTCGCTCTCGCAAATATAGACATGGTACTTGTCGCGCGCAGCGTGGCCCGCAGCTTGGTCCGTGTTCCAGAGGAAGATGTCCCCAACCTGCATTTACATTTTTGAGGCTACCGGAAGAAGATCTTCTAACAGTGCCGCCCTTTTCTGCTCGTCATCAATCATTTCATCATAATACATCTCGGCGCGGTTTCCTTGACGCCGAGCATTCCACGCGTGCCGCCATGCATAGTGTTCGTGAGTGGCCTTGAACAGATCATCAAATGAGGCATCTTTATATTTCTCGATTACCTCATCAAAAACAACGAGGTCACTCTTGGAAAAGAGTTCTCTTTTCACCTCGCGACCGGGCTTACCTATAATAGTAGTGTTATCGCTGATCGTTGTTTCGAACGGTAAACGTTCAAGCCCCAATTTTTGGAACGTCCAAGAATCCCCATTGAGTAGATCAAGGACTGTCGAGGCTACCGGGCCATAGTGGAGCGCATAGTAAGTTTCATTCGTAATTGGTCGCCCATAACGAATGAGGTGCTCGCGGTCAGCAAAGTAGAAAAATTTGACGGCCTGATACTTGTCTGCTCCCGGCCGCTTATGGGCCAGATAGAGCATAAGCTCGACGATTTTGTCGTACTTAGGTTTGAATTCTAAAGGCATGCGTGGCTCACAAGGAGGCTTCTAGCGCAGCCAGAGGAAAGCAAGTTTGAAATAACAAAGTGATGCTAAAAAAGAACATAGTAAGACAGTCCTAACTTCGGGGTGTTCGTTTTCAATTTCAAGGGCTGTCACCTTCTATTTTTCGAATACTGTTGTATATTTGTCACTATTATCGGGCGATTTCCCACAGCATGTACTGCCCCGGCCCCTGATCGCACCGGACAACGCCGTTTTCCTTCTGGCCCCGCAGCGACACCCCGACCCGTTTTGTCATGAGCCGCAGCAAACGTTGGTCGCTCTTATCGAGCGCGCGTTCAATCAATAGCTGCAAGGCAATGTCGCGCGTGGTGAGCGGCTCTGAAGCTTGACGCAAAACGGATAGGATGATCCGGCTCATCTGGCCCCGGTTTGACCAGTCCTTCGGAGGTCGGAATGCCTTGGGTTTGATGGTTTCAACCTGAAAGTCCGGGTCAAACTGGACAATGGTGGCGTCCAGGCTTTCGAGGTCCAGAACCATCTTCCTCAGGGCTTCATGGGCGTTTTCGATATCGCCCGCCAGTTGGGTGCGGCGCTTTACCAGCCCGTTCAATACAAGTTCGTTCATGGCTCACCCAGTGCAATTAATTGCACAAGCGTAAACGAGGCAGGCAGCAAAGCCGACAGATTGGAAGGTGAGTTTGCTACCTAATGCCGGCGTAGCCGTTGTCGCTGGAGGTGCGAGCCGCGTTTGCGGCGAGCCCCGAAGGATGAGAGTTCTGCGCCTGTGGCTCATCCTTCGAGGCTCGCTGCGCTCGTACCTCCAGCGACAACGGCAAAGCCGTTGCGCGGGGATGACGGAGAGGGGACGTGACATCAGTCACGTCTCACCTCGGCCCTTCCACCTATCCTGGCGGCATCAACTTCCCAACGGGAATACAGGAGCCGCCGCCATGAACGTCCTCACCGAATCCAAATCACCCGCGCTCAATCGCCTCGAAGGTTTCGCGCTGACCGCGCTGTTCCAGGGCTTTCCGACCTTCGCCGGCGCCGCGCTGTTGCTCAAACTCGCCGGCAGCCATGAAATCGTCGGCACGCGCTACGGCGCCGCGATCTTCGTCGTGCTCGCCGCGTTGTTCTACGCCGTGCTGACGCCATGGCTCGGACGAAAATTCCCGGGCCGCTTCCAGCACGGCTACGAACCGCTGTTCTTCGACGCCAGCCTGCCGTTCATGGAAAAAATCGCGCGCTGGCGTATCCAGCCGGTAACCTCGCTGCAACTGGTGACCAACGTGATGCTGCTGTCGCTGCTGGCGGTGGGCGTGGCGAGCGTGGGGTGAGGGTTGTTGTGCGTTCGCTACAGCGGCCCGAATTCGCATTTCGCCTCCGGCGGTGAAGTTGTGTTGCGCGCACGCGCTTGGTAGATGAGCGCGCGGCAGTTGGCCGTGTTCTCGACCCATGGAGGTGTGTCATGCGCAAGAACAGCGAATACGAAAACCTCCCCTGCTTTCAGCGTCACGCGTAAGCGGCGGAAGTCCTTCCCCTCGGAAACCCACGTCAAGCGTGGACGGCGCGTCGTCCATGGCGATGTCGAGCTGATCGAAAAGCTCGGCCGCAACGATCTATGCCCGTGCGGCTCCGGACGCAGGTTTCAAGACCTGCTGCATGAAATCCGGCGACTATGACGGATCGAACCGGGATTACTACTTTTAGGGAGTAGGGCCCCCGGCTAGGCCTGATTTATCCAAGAGGCATCTCGTTTCGCTCGCGGAATGAGATGCCTACCTCTTCTTCCACCCACCCCGATGCCCCGGCGCGCCGCCGCTGGAGCGCGGCGACGGGCCGAACTCCGGCCCGGACTGGCGCGAGTCGGTCGGCTGGATGACCTTGCTGGTGCTGCCGAACGGCTTGCTCGGCATCGCGCCAGCGGGGCGGTAGGGCAGGGACTCGGGCCCGTGCATCTCGTCGAGATGCGGCTTGTGTACCTTGGAGCCGCCGGTGCCGCGTGTTTTGACAGCCGTGGCCGCGCTCTTGTTCTTCATCGCGGCGACAGGCAGATTCGCCGCGTCGCCGTACTTCTTTTTTCCACCGTAAGCCCCGGCCTTCGCCGCGACGCCGCGCTGCTTGATCGTGGGATCGTCGACTACCGCCAGTTCGGTGGCGCGGAGGCGTTTGACTTCGTCGCGGAGTCTGGCGGCTTCCTCGAAGTTCAGATCGGCGGCGGCTTCGCGCATGCGGGTTTCGAGATCGTTCAGCACGGTCTCGAAATTGTGGCCGATAGAGATGACGTCGTCGGCCATGCCGCCATCGCCGATTTCCACCAGCACATGGTCGCGCTCGTAGACGCTGTTCATGATGTCGCCGATGGATTTCTTGATGCTTTCCGGCGTGATGTTGTTGGCGGTGTTGTATTCGACCTGCTTCTCGCGGCGGCGATCGGTCTCGGCGATGGCGCGCTCCATCGAGCCGGTCATCTGGTCGGCATAGTGGATCTCCTTGCCGTCAACGTTGCGCGCGGCGCGGCCGATGGTCTGGATCAGCGAGGTCTCGCTGCGCAAAAAGCCTTCCTTGTCGGCGTCGAGGATCGCGACCAGCGCGCATTCGGGAATGTCGAGGCCCTCGCGCAGCAGGTTGATGCCGACCAGCGCGTCGAACGCGCCGAGCCTGAGATCGCGGATGATCTCGATGCGCTCGATGGTGTCGATATCAGAGTGCATGTAGCGCACGCGAATGCCCTGCTCGTGCAGATATTCGGTGAGGTCTTCCGCCATGCGTTTTGTCAGCACCGTGATCAGCGAGCGATAGCCGGCCTGCGCGGTGGCGCGGACCTCGCCGACGAGATCGTCGACCTGGGTGCGCGCGGGGCGGATGTTGACCGGCGGATCGATCAGGCCGGTCGGGCGGATCACCTGTTCGACGAACACGCCGCCGCTTTCGTTCAGCTCCCAGCCGCTCGGCGTCGCCGACACCGCGACCGATTGCGGGCGCATCATGTCCCATTCCTCGAAGCGCAGCGGGCGGTTGTCCATGCAGGAGGGCAGGCGGAAACCGTATTCGGCCAGGGTCGCCTTGCGGCGGAAGTCGCCTTTGAACATGCCGCCGATCTGCGGCACCGTGACATGGCTTTCGTCGGCGAAGACCAGCGCGTTGTCGGGGACATATTCGAACAGCGTCGGCGGCGGCTCGCCGGGGCGGCGTCCGGTGAGGTAGCGCGAATAGTTTTCGATGCCGGCGCAGCTTCCGGTCGCTTCCATCATTTCGAGATCGAAGGTGGTGCGCTGCTCCAGCCGCTGCGCTTCCAGCAAGCGGCCCTGGTCGTGGAGCTGGTCCAGCCGCAGCTTCAACTCCGACTTGATCGACTTGATCGCCTGCACCAGCGTCGGCCGCGGCGTCACATAGTGCGAGTTGGCGTAGATCTTGATGAATTCGAGCTCGTCCTGCTTGTGGCCGGTGAGCGGATCGAATTCCTCGATATTTTCCACGGTGTCGCCGAACAGATTCACGCGCCAGGCGCGGTCTTCATAGTGCGCCGGGAAGATGTCGATGACGTCGCCGCGGACGCGGAAGGTGCCGCGGGTGAAATCGGCCTGGGTGCGCTTGTATTGCAGGGCGACGAGGTCGGCGATGAGCTGCCGCTGGTCGATGCGCTCGCCCTTCTTCAGCGCGAAGGTCATCGCGGTGTAGGTCTCGACCGAACCGATACCGTAGATGCACGACACGGACGCCACGATGATGACGTCGTCGCGCTCCAAGAGCGCGCGCGTCGCTGAATGGCGCATGCGGTCGATCTGCTCGTTGATCGAGGAATCCTTCTCGATGTAGGTGTCGGTGCGAGGCACGTAGGCTTCGGGCTGGTAGTAGTCGTAATACGAGACGAAGTACTCCACCGCGTTGTCGGGGAAAAAATTCTTGAACTCGCCGTAAAGCTGTGCGGCCAGCGTCTTGTTCGGCGCGAGAATGATTGCGGGGCGCTGCGTCGCCTCGATCACCTGTGCCATCGTATAGGTCTTGCCGGAGCCGGTGACGCCGAGCAGCACCTGAGTGCGGTCGTTGCGCTTGATGCCTTCGAC
>JBOHIT010000797.1:0-4242 GCA_050726155.1 Bradyrhizobium sp. | reverse complement strand
ACACCGTGACCCAGCAATTGCAGGGGCAGATCAGACATTTCGAAACCGTCGGCGCCTGGATGATGGGCGCCGAGGCCGACCTCACCTTTGTCTAACCCCTTCCAGCTTCATAAGGAGAAGAAACCATGGGACTCGGCGGACTGCAGCACTACACCATCGAACCTTCCGATCTCGAACGCACCAAGGAGTTCTACTGCGACGTGCTGGGACTGGAGAACGGCGATCGTCCGCCGCTCGATTTCCCGGGCTACTGGCTCTACTCCGGCGGCACCGCCACCGTGCATCTGATGGGCACGCGCAAGCCGCGCGAGGGCATCGTGGTGCGCGGCACCGAGAAGAAATACGAAGACACCGGCCGGCTTGACCACATTGCCTTTGCCGCCAGCGATGTCGACGGCATGCGTAAGCGCCTGCAGGCCAGGAACGTCAAATTCCGCGAGAGCATCGTGCCGCGCACCGGCGATACGCAGTTCTTTCTCTATGATCCCGACGGCGTCGGCGTCGAGTTGAACTTCCCGAAGCCGTAAGCCGCCGCGGCGCATCGTTCAATCCCTCGGCCAGCGTCAGCGCTGGCCGAAAATGTTTTAATTCCAGCTTTTGGTTTCGGCTTTGCGCCGGCGGTTCCCGACAAGGCCCCGAGTCGGCCATCAGTCGGGCGCGAGTCGGTCAGGGTTTCTTCATCATTGCGTGGCGATTGGAACCGCCGTGCCGCTGCGGCAGGATAGCCGGGTGCCGCGCCTTCAACCTACCCCAGGGCATGCGTGCCCGGCTATTCGTCCGCGGACGCTCGTCAATCCAGCCCGCGCTC
Organism: Bradyrhizobium sp.; assembly: GCA_050726155.1. Classification (GTDB taxonomy): domain Bacteria; phylum Pseudomonadota; class Alphaproteobacteria; order Rhizobiales; family Xanthobacteraceae; genus Bradyrhizobium. The sequence continues at coordinate 3,434 of JBOHIT010000797.1, read as the reverse complement.
GTGGCTCAAATTGACCATTTCCTGGATGAAGGTTGTTTTTTGCTTCTCGTCCAGGCTTGCGAACAAGGGCTCGGCCGCATCGGCCACATTGCGCTGGTCGACCGCGCGGTCGTTGAGAAACTGGGCTTCGTTGCGCATCTGCTCGATGATGTCGTCGGGCGGGTCGCGTTTGGCGCGGGCAATACGAAGATTGAGGCGATCGGCGCCATTGTGGCCGAGATAGTGCATCGCACTGTTGAAGCCGGCCCAGTTCTTCTCCTGCTCGGGCGTCAAGTTCAGTGACTTCTTGATGCGCTCGATATTGGCGTCGCTGGTGGCGACGATCTGTTCGGCCGTCAGTTGTGGGGCACCGGCCTGGGTCAATACCTGCGGCTGTTTCGCCGCGGTCTTTGTCCCCTTGGCCGCCTTCCCGGATTTTGCGCCATCGCTCTGTTTCGTATCCTTCGCCGGGGCCGTTTGCTGCTGTTGTGCCCCGCCGGTGATGACCCCGGTAACGCCGGTCACCACGCCCACGACGCCGCCAATGGCGCCGCCGAGCACGCCGCCGACCGGGCCGGCCGCCTTGTTGCCCTCGCGGGCGCCTTTCTGGACGCCCTCGACCACCTGCGCCTGCACCATCAGCGACGCGCTGAACAGCATAATGGCGGCCATCCCAAGGGCTGCGCACAATTTAAGCCGCGCGCGCAGCTTCGATGTCGGGCTGGTCATTGTCTGGTCTCCATGGTCGATCGTGAGCTGCCGGCATGGTGTCGGGCGGCCAGGGGGACCGCTGCCGAATCCGATTTTATCGTTTTCGCGGTCGGCAAGTCTACCTGTCGCGCCCGGCCATGCCGATGACGAAAGCGGCGACGTGCCGCCACGCCAAGCACGTGACTGGGGAACCTGCGGCGCTATCTCACACCCACGCGCGTCCAGTGTGTGCAACGCAATATCCCGCGTCGCGCCCCCGAAATGATCGACACGCAAAGGGCTTTACGAGTCGGCTGCCTGCAATTTGCACACAACGTTAGTACTAGAACTGCGCGCACGTGATTTCTCGACAGACGCCGGCAATTCTGCTCTGATCGTCAATAATGAAATATCCGCGACGCCGAAACGGCGCCGAATAAAAAACCAAAACGGAATTTCTTTCTATCCGATTGGCCCATCCAGGGAGGAACGCCATGACACGGAAGAAGCTTACGCGACGCCAATTTATTGCTGCGACAGCGCTATCATCGGCAGCACTTGTGACCGCGCCCTATGTGCGCGGCGCGCATGCCGCCGGCAAACTATCGATCGGATTTTGGGACCACTGGGTACCAGGTGCCAACGCTGCCTCCACCGCGATTGTCAATGAGTGGGCCGCGAAGGAAAAGGTCGAGGTTACCATCGACTACATCCCGAGCCAGGGCAACAAGAACCTGCTGACGATCGCCGCCGAAGCCCAGGCGAAGTCAGGCCATGACATTCTGGCGATGCCGACATGGTGGCCACACGCACAGGCCGACCTGCTCGAACCCATGAACGACGTCGTCGAGGGGCTCATCAAGCAGAACGGCGAAGTCAACGGCACCGTCCAATACCTCGGCAAGGCCGGCAATAAATGGCTCGGCGTTCCCGCCTGCGTCGGCAGCCAGATCAAGGGGCCCTGCTCGCGTATCGATCTGATGAAGCAGCACGCCGGGATTGACGTCCAGGCGATGTATCCGGCCGGTGCGGCGCCGAAGGCCGATGGCTGGACCACCGATACATTCCTGAAAGCGGCGGAGGCCTGTCACAAGGGCGGCGTACCGTTCGGGATCGGTCTCGGCGAAACCAGCGACTCCGTCGATACCGTCGGCGCGTTCTTCCTGGCCTTCGGGGCCGAGGTCGTCGACGTCAAGGGCAACGTCGTCGTCAAGAATGACAACGTGCGGCAGGCTCTCGAATATTACAAAAAGCTGATGGCCTTCCTGCCGTCGGACGCGCCGGCGTGGGACGACGGCTCCAACAACAGGTGGCTGGTCTCCGGCAAGGGCGCGCTGATCATGAACCCGCCCAGCGCATGGGCGGTCGCCAAGCGCGATGCGCCGCAGGTTGCAGAGCAATGCTGGACCCATGGCTTCCCGGTTGGTCCGAAGGGCCGCTTTGCCCCCTTCCTTCCGTACTTCTGGAGCGTCTGGAACTTCTCCAAGAACAAGGAAGCGGCCAAGAGCGTGCTGACGCGTCTGTCACAGGCGGATGCAGTCGAGAAGATGGTGGCGGCGAGCGGCGGGTATGATCTGCCGGCCTTCGAGAAACTGACAACCCTGAAAACATGGGCCGAAGAAGGACCGCCGAAAGGCACGCTCTACCACTATCCGAACCCGCACAAGCATCAGCTGCTGTCCATCTCGGCGTCGCCGGCGCCGCCGAAGGTGGCCCAGCAGATCTACACCCAGGCAACGCTCACCAAGATGTGCGTGCGCTTCTACCGGGGCGAGCCCATGGAGAAGACGCTGGCCTGGGCCGAAGGCGAGCTCGAAGGCTTCATGCGAAGCTGAGGCGATTTCGCCGCTACGGCCCGTCGGATTTAGGGCCGTGGCGGCGCGCATCCGCCTGCGACACGATGAAGCCGGCGCCGCGCCGGCTTCTCGACGCAGAAACTACCACGGCTCCAGAATGAAACGCGCGAGGAAGATGCATCATGGCTGATGTCGCCATTGAGCGTAACGCCGCCGCTCCGCGAACGGTGCGCAAGCGAGCGAGTTTACGCACCGCCCTGAAGCGGAAATCGACCGCGGCCTTCCTGATGACGCTGCCGCTGATCCTGCTGATCGTGCTGCTGGTCATCTATCCCGCCTTCTACTCGCTGCATCTCGCCACCCTGAACAAGTCGATGCAGCGCTTCATCGGGCTCGGCAACTTCCAATTCCTGTTCAAGCGGGAAACCTTCTGGCTGGTGGTCGAGCAATCCTGCATTTTCGCGATCACGGCCGTGGTCTTCAAAGCCCTGATCGGGTTCATCGTCGCGCACTTCGTCCACAACATTCCGGCCAAGGGCCAGCGCAAATGGCGCGGCATGCTGTTGGTGCCATGGGTGATTCCGCCGGCCATGAGTACGCTGGCGTGGCTGTGGCTGTTCGATCCGTCGTACAGCGCCTTCAACTATTTGCTGGCCGGCATCGGCGTGGACCGGATTCCATGGACCGGCGAGACCGGCTGGGCCCGGTTCTCCGTCATCCTGGTGAATATCTGGTTCGGCGCCCCGTTCTTCATGATCATGTACCTGGCTTCGCTGAAGTCGGTCCCCGATCAGCTCTATGAGGCCGCGGCCATCGACGGCGCGAACTGGTGGCAGCGCATCTGGTACGTGACGCTGCCGATGATGCGCAACATCATCGCCATCACGACGCTGTTTTCCCTGATCGTCACTTTCGCCAATTTCGACATCGTACGCATCCTGACGGCCGGCGGTCCGCTCGACCATACCC
>JBOHIT010000796.1:0-5085 GCA_050726155.1 Bradyrhizobium sp. | reverse complement strand
GATCAAGAACCACATCGATCCGACATTGACCTTCCGCCGCTCCTGCCGCGAGGGCGTCTGCGGCTCCTGCGCCATGAATATCGACGGCCAGAACACGCTGGCCTGCACCAAGTCGATGCACGACGTCAAAGACGGTGCAGTGAAGGTCAATCCGCTGCCGCACCAGCCGGTCGTCAAGGACCTGATACCCGACCTGACCAATTTCTATGCGCAATATGCCTCGATCGAGCCGTGGCTGAAGACGACCACGCCGACGCCGCAAAAGGAATGGAAGCAGAGTCACGAGGACCGCGAAAAGCTCGACGGTCTCTACGAGTGCATCCTGTGCGCCTGCTGCTCGACCTCGTGCCCGAGCTATTGGTGGAACAGCGAGCGGTTCCTCGGCCCCGCCGCGCTGCTGCAGGCGACGCGCTGGGTCAAGGATTCCCGCGATGAGGCCACCGGCGAACGGCTCGACAACCTCGAGGACCCGTTCCGGCTCTATCGCTGCCACACCATCATGAACTGCGCCAAGGCCTGCCCGAAGGGCCTCAATCCGTCGGAAGCGATTGCCGAGCTCAAGCTGAAGATGGTCGAGCGGCAAATCTAGACAATTTGCATCGAAGTTCCCGGCCGCGGCCGGGACGCCGCCGGAGAAGTTTCCCGTTCCGGGCCGCTTTGTTCCGATACAGGTTTGACGTAACATCCGCTCCGGAGCTGGAGCGCCCGTGCAGACCGCACAACGCAATTCATTAAAGCTGCTGCAATGGATGATGGGCGTTTCGCTGGCCCTCCCGCTGGCGCTGTTCGTCCTCGCTTCCACCGTTTCCTGGTTTTCGGTCAACGAGAGCGCCGACCGCGAAATCGAACGCTCGCTGGACGTCGTGCACGAGCACGCGCTCAAGGTGTTCGAGACCATCGACCGCAGCCTTTCGGAAATCGCCGAGATCATCAGAGGGATTCCCGACGCCGGCATTACGTCGCGCGAGGAAACGCTGCACCAGCGGCTGAAGCAGCTCGCGGACTCCCTGCCCCAGGTGAAATCGGCCTGGGTTTTCGACGCCAAGGGCCGGGCGCTCGTCAACAGCATCGTGGTGCCGGCACCCGACATTGATTTCTCGGACCGGGATTATTTCAAGGCGCATGTCGCCGGCGACATCGGGACTTATATCGGCGACGCGCTGAAGCCGCGGCCGCCCTATCAGGGCGCGCCGTTTTTCGGCTTCAGCCGGCGGCGGCAAAACGAGGACGGCACCTTCGCCGGCGTGATCCAGGCGTCCGTGCTCCCGGAATATTTCGAGAATTTCTACGCCCGGATCGGCCGCGACGCCGGCAGCTTCTTTGCGCTCGGCCTGAGGAACGGCATGATACTGGCCCGCTTCCCGACCGTCGACAACGAGGTCCGGCTCGACCTCGGTGGACCGGTCGGACAACAGATCGCGGCGAACCCCAAGGCCGGCCTCATCACCGTGACGTCGCCGGCCGACGGCATCGAACGCCGCCTCGGATACCAGCAACTCGCCGAATACCCGATCTACATCAGCGCCGGTCTCGAAACCTCGGCCATACGGGCGCGATGGCTGTCGACCATGAGCCAGCACCTGATTTTTGGCGCGCCGGCGACAGCACTGTTGTTTTTCCTGCTTGGACTGGCCTTGCGGCGGACGCGGCATCTTTATGCCGAGGCCGCCAAGCGGCAGGAGGCCGAGGATGCGCTGAAACATGGCCAGCGGCTCGAGGCGCTCGGGCAACTCACCGGCGGCGTGGCGCACGATTTCAACAATTTGCTGACCGTGATCCGCGCCTCGGTCGATCTGTTGCGGCGACCGGACCTGCCGGAGCCGCGCCGGCTGCGCTACATCGATGCGATCTCCGACACCGTCACGCGGGCGGCCCGACTGACAGGCAAGTTGCTGGCGTTCGCACGCCGGCAGACACTCAAGCCGGAACTGTTCGACATCGGCCAGAACGTGCAAATGCTGAGCGAAATGATCGGGACGCTGATCGGTTCGCGGATCGAGATCACGACCCACGGGCCAGACGAAGTGTGTTTCGTCAACGCCGACGCCGGTCAATTCGAGACCGCGATGATCAACATGGCGGTCAACGCCCGCGACGCCATGGACAGCCGCGGCAGGCTGATCATCACGGTGCGCGCAGCCGCCGACCTGCCGGATCTCACCGTCCAGCAACAAACGCCGCATGACAAGAATCCTGCCGGTTACGTCGCGGTCTCTGTCGAGGATACCGGCGTCGGCATTCCCCAGGAACAGTTCGGGCGCATCTTCGAGCCGTTCTTCACCACCAAGGAGGTCGGCCAGGGCACCGGCCTCGGCCTGTCGCAGGTGTTCGGCTTTGCCCGGCAATCCGGCGGCGAAGTCGTGGTGAACAGCAAAGTCGGCACGGGCAGCATCTTCACGCTGTATCTGCCGCGCGTCGCCGGCGACCGCAGGCCGCAGCAGATCTCGGCGGAAGATGCCCCGCCGCTCGACGGCAGGGGCATGTCGGTGCTGGTGGTCGAAGACAATATCGAGGTCGGAAAATTCGCGACCGATGCGCTGACCGAACTCGGCTACGGCACCACCCTGGTCGACAACGCCACCCACGCGCTCGAAGAGCTCGCCGCCGGCGCGGAACGCTATGACGTCGTGTTCACGGACGTGGTGATGCCCGGCATGAGCGGCATCGAGCTGGCGCAGGAAATCCGCCGCTATCATGCCGACCTGCCGGTCGTGCTGACCAGCGGCTACAGCCACGCGCTGTCGGAAAGCGGCAGCGACGGGTTCGAGGTATTGCAGAAGCCCTATTCGATGGAGCAGCTCTCGCGCGTGCTGCACAAGGTCACCCGCTGGCGCCGGATGAAGCGCGCCGCCGCGACGCAGGCGTCCTGAGGCCGTCTTCCCTTGGAATGGAACCGGCAGGGAACCTTCTGATTTTCTTTGCGTTATCGGGCCATGTCCAAAACCAAAGTAAAGCCCGGTGCAAAGTCTGCAGCCAAGCCCAAATCGCCCGTAAAGGATTCCGCGGAGAAATCCGCTTCCGAGGAGCGATCGGCAGAAAAAGCCGAGATCGTCGACGTCGTCGCCGAAGATGGCGATCACGTCGAACCGCCGCCGCCGGAAGCGGTCGAGCCCGATCCGGAATTGACGCCGGAAGAGGCCGAGCAGGCGCGCAAGGACTATCTGCTGACGCGGTTCTGGATCAGCGCGCGCGGCTATTGGGGCAAAGGCGGCGACCGGCTGGCATGGGTGTTTACGATCGGGCTGTTGATCCTGATCGTCGCCAATGTCGGATTCCAGTACGGCATCAATGTCTGGAACCGGGCGATCTTCGACGCCATCGAGAAGCGCGAATCCGCGACCGTTTTTTATCTGACCGCGGTGTTCTTCCCGCTGGCGATCGGCAGCGTGCTGCTCGGCGTCGCCCAGGTGTTTGCACGGATGGGCATCCAGCGCCGCTGGCGGGCCTGGCTGACCAGCTCTGTCATGACGCGCTGGCTGGCCAATGGCCGGTACTATCAGCTCAACCTCGTCGGCGGCGACCACAAGAATCCGGAATACCGTATCGCCGAGGATTTGCGGATCGCGGCCGATTCACCGGTGGATTTCGTCGCTGGCGTTACCTCGGCCTTTCTTTCCGCCGCGACCTTCATCGTGGTGCTCTGGACCATCGGCGGCGCGCTGACGGTGACGCTCGGCGGATCGACGGTGACGATTCCAGGCTTCCTGGTGATCGCCGCAGTCATCTACGCCGCTATCGCGTCCGGTTCGATCATGGCCATCGGCCGCCGCTTCGTGCAGGTGTCCGAAGACAAGAACCAGGCCGAGGCCGAATACCGCTACGCGCTGACGCGGGTGCGCGAGAACGGCGAGAGCATCGCGCTGCTCGGCGGCGAAGAGGAAGAACGCGACGGCATCGACAAGAACTTCACCAAAGTGCTGCGGCAATGGTCGCAGCTCGCGCGCCAGCACATGCGCACCACGCTGGTGTCGCAGGGCTCGAGCCTGATTGCCCCGGTCGTCCCGCTGTTGCTGTGCGCGCCAAAATTCCTTGACGGCAGCATGACGCTCGGACAGGTGATGCAGGCGGCTTCCGCCTTCACCATCGTGCAGACCGCGTTCGGCTGGCTGGTGGACAATTATCCGCGCCTTGCCGACTGGAATGCCTGCGCGCGCCGCATCGCCTCGCTGATGATGTCGCTCGACGGACTGGAACGCGCCGAGCGCGGCGACGGTATCGGCCGTATCAAGCGTGGCGAGACCGAGGGTGAGGCCATGCTCAGCCTGAACGATTTTTCGGTGACGCTCGACGACGGCACCGCTGTTGTCGGCGAAACCGAAGTCGTGATCGGACCCGGTGAGCGGCTGTTGGTGGCCGGCGAATCCGGCACCGGCAAAAGCACCCTGGTGCGCGCGATTGCGGGGTTGTGGCCATGGGGTAGCGGCAGCGTCAATTTCCATCCCGACCGCCGGCTCTTCATGCTGCCGCAGAAACCTTACATCCCGTCCGGCACGCTGCGCCGCGCGATCGCCTATCCCGGCGCCGCCGAGGACTGGAATCCCGAGCAGATCGGCGACGCCCTGCACAAGGTCGGCCTCGATCACCTCAAGGAAAAGATCGAGGAAGAGGCGCCGTGGGACCAGACGCTGTCGGGCGGCGAAAAGCAGCGGCTGGCGTTCGCGCGGCTGTTGCTGCACAACCCCGACATCGTGGTGCTGGACGAGGCGACCTCGGCGCTCGACGAAAAGAGCCAGGACAAGATGATGGAGATGGTCGTCGGCGAGTTGCCGAAGGCGACCATCGTCAGCGTCGCGCACCGCGCCGAACTCGAGGCCTTCCACAGCCGCAAGATCGTGCTGGAGCGGCGCAAGGGCGGCGCCAAACTCGTCAGCGACGTCGACCTGATCCCGCGCAAGGGCAAGCGCCGCCTGCTCGGCCGCTTCCTGCGCGGCCGCAAGCCGCCGCCGAAAAAGGCGGCGTAGTGCTTTTCCCTTCTCCCCTTGTGGGAGAAGGTGCCTTCGCGAAGCGAAGGCGGATGAGGGGTCTCTATCCTCATCTCGAAATCCTACCGCGAGGTGAGAACCTCTCGCCCGTCGCCTCACTTCG
>JBOHIT010000795.1:0-1723 GCA_050726155.1 Bradyrhizobium sp. | reverse complement strand
GTGATTGGCCATGAACAGCACCTGCTTGTCGCCGATCACCTTCGCAAGGCGCGCGCCTTCGGCGGGATCGACGGCCGGGCCGGTATATTCGTCGTCATACGCAATCGCGCCTGATAGCCCGACCTCGGTCTGGCCGATCTCCTTGATGCGGGGGTCATCGAGACGCGTCAGCGCGCTGGCAAAGGGCATGTGGGTGTGAAACACCGCTTTGGCCTGCGGTAACGCCTTGTGGATCGGCGCGTGGATGCAATAGCAGGAGCGCTCGACCTCGCCCTCGCCGCGCTTGACCTCGCCGTCGTCGATGCCGACTTCCATGAAGGAGGATGCCGTGACCTCGGACCAATGCATGCCGAACGGGATCTGGTAGTAGCGGTCGGTGCGGCCCGGCACCGTGTAGGTCAAATGGTTGAAGATACCTTCGGAAAAACCCTGGTTGAAGGCGAGGCGATGCGCGGCTGCCAGATCGACCCGCGCCTGCCATTCCTCGGCGCTGCTGTCGTTGACCGCGTTCGGCGAAACCCTGAACTGCATGCGTTGGCTCCCAATGTTGCCTGCCCCTCCACGGGGGCTTGGCCAGTTATGGAGTGATCGTAGCGCAATTCCGGGGTCGCCACGGCTGAAATTGCCGTGGGCCTGCCATCCGGATTTGCGGCTCAGGGTCGCAGTGGGCTTGATACGTTACGACGAAATCTGACCGGTTTGAGGTAAGAAGCGACTGACCCGGTTTTCAAGTATTCGCACCAGAACCGGATCCATGAAGTCGTAATCGTCGGGAATGTCGAGGCAAACAACGCGTTTGCCCTTCAAATGAGGACGAAACCTACTGGACAATTTGTTGCGATGTGCCTTCTCCATAACGAAGATTATATCGGCCCAGTCGACCTGTTCCGAGGACAACAATACGCTGGCACCGGACGAAATGCCGGCCGAATCCGTCTCTACTCCCGGCCAGGTCGAAAATACCTGCTCTGCCGTAGGGCTGCGCAGTCGGTTGGCGCTGCAAACGAATAGAACGTTCACCATACGGACGGTACCATCACGCTCAGCTACGCACTCCTTGCCAGCGCGCCGTCGATCATCGCCACCGCATTGGCGAGGCCATAGACCGCGACGAACGAGCCGAAGCGCGGGCCTTTTTCCTGACCGAGCAGCACCTGATAGAGCATGTTGAACCAGTCGAGCGAAACGCCCGGCCGGCCGTCCTTGCCCTTCTTGACGAGATCGAGGAACGGCTCGCGGCGGCCGATCTCGTAGACCACATTCTGGATCTCTTCCGCCGTTGCGGTTGCAGGTAGTTGCGACAGTGCATCGCGCAGGTCCTGCAGCGCAACCCGCTCGCCGTCGGTCGGCTCGCGGAATTGCTTCGTCGGCGCCACGAAGTCGCGATAGTAATTGATGGCGTAGCCGACCAATGCATCGAGCTTCGGATGGGTCTGCGGCGTCACGCCAGGACGATAGCGCCCGATGAAGCCCCACAGCGTTTCGGCATTCTCCGCGTTCGACGACGACACCAGCGTCAGCAACAGCTGGAACGTGACCGGCATGTCAGCCTTGGGCAACTGGCCGGCATGAATGTGCCAGGCTGGATTTTGCAGTTGCTGCCTGGCGTCCTGCCGCGAAAAGCCGTCGAGGAATTGCTGGTAGTCGTCGACGTTGCGCGGGATCACGTCGAAATGCAGCCGCTTCGCCGCCTTCGGCTCGCGGTACATGAACAGCGACAGCG
>JBOHIT010000794.1:0-3454 GCA_050726155.1 Bradyrhizobium sp. | reverse complement strand
GATGGTAGTTGCCGAAGAACAGCGACCCGACCGAGCGGTCCGCAATGATACGGGTCAACGATTCCAGCATTTCCGCGGGCGATGTCGTAAACGAAATCGTCTCGATCAACAGCAGGCGGCTATTGATCGCATCGGGACCGAAGAATTGCGCCAGCACGCTGAACAGCACGTTGTTCTGGCGCGCCACATAGATCGTGTTGCTCGCCGCGTAGGTCTTGTCCCAGTCGGCGCCAAGCTGCTTCTTCCAGTCGGCCAGCACCGTCATCCAGTGCCCGACCTGGGTCTGCGCCGCCCATGACACGTTCAGCGCGAGATACGGCGCCTGCTTCTTGCCGAACGCTTCCAGCGTCGCGAAGGGAATGACGCCCTTGGCAACGCACTCGTCCATGAAGGCGAGGTTGTTCTGCAGGATAGTCCGGTTGTTGTCGCGCCAACCGGGTTCCATCGGCGTGACATCGAGCCCGTCGAGCGCCGATTGCATGCGGCTGCGATAGGCGAGCATCGAGCCACGCCAGGATTTGTCATCGGGATTGTCGACATAGGGGCCGACGACCTCGGCCAGCGCCATCGTGCTGTGGCCGACCGACTTCAACAGCTGATACACGATCGGTACCTGCGGCGCGTCCATCGGCGCCATCCCGGGCCGGTACAGGATCATCCGTCCGCCGGCGCCCGAGAACAGCCCGAGGATCACTGGATGCTTGCCCAGGATGTTCTTCTGGAAGATCTTTGCCGCATCGCCATAAAGCTCGAACATGCCGGTGTTGAGCGCCAGCATGTCCTTGGTCGCGATATCCGAGGCCGTTGCCGCGGACTTACCCGAGATCGGCGCCATGTAGGCGGGAAGGGATTGGGCGCTGGCGACAGTACTGTTGGCGAGTAGAAGTGCAGCAACGGCCATGCAGGGGTAGAACTTCATGACAAGCTCCTCGCGGCAGGGTCTAGGATCAGCAACCAGTTGCTCCCACTCTCAATGATTCTATTCGCGTTGGCCACGGGAGGTGTTGCGTCGATGATGCAGATGGTTGCGGCCTGATTGATGCAATACGTCAAATAGGACAAGGGCGCTTCCGGAGAAGGGTTGGGGATCAAAACAAGCCGGCGGCGCGACGAATGTCGCATCTGAAGGCATTGGCGATCATCGCCCGGATCGTTAGACTTCGCCTCTGAAGCCAGAACACAAGCCAAAACAGAACAAGACTGGTTTCGGGGAGGTTGAAATGACGCGGTTGAAACTGGCGTTTGCGCTGGCGGCAACACTTTTCGCGGTGCAGGGCGTTCTCGCCACGCCGGGAGCGGCGCAGGACTATCCCTCGCGGCCGGTCCGGGTCATCGTCCCCTTCGGTGCAGGCGGCCCTGCCGACGTCACTGCCCGCCAGATCGGCGCCATTTTGCAGGAGAGTTTTGGCCAACCCTTCGTGATCGAGAATCGCACCGGCGCCGGCGGCGTCATCGGCACCGTCGAGGCCGCCAAGTCGCCGCCGGACGGCTACACCCTGCTGATGATGTCGAACACCCAGACCGCCAATGAGTCGCTGGTGCCGCAGCGCAAATATGAACTGATGCGCGATCTCGCGCCGATCGCGCCGGTCAACTACTCCGACCTCGTGATCGTGATCCACCCCTCCGTCCAGGCCAAGACGCTGCAGGAATTCATCGCGCTGGCCAAATCGCAGCCCGGCAAGTTGAACTATGCGTCGTCCGGCCAGGGCACGCCGTATCACATGGCCGGCGAGCTGTTCAAAACCATGGCCGGGATCGACCTCGTGCATGTGCCCTACCGCAACAGCGGCGAGGCGCGCAGCGGCGTCATCGGCGGCCAGGTGCAGATGATGATCGACGCGGTTCCGGCGATGGCGCCCAATGTCGCGGAAAATCAGGTGCGCGCGCTGGCGACCACCGGCAAGACCCGCTCCACCGTGCTGGCCAATGTACCGACGGTGATCGAGGCCGGCATCGCCGGTTATGAGGCCACCATCTGGCTGGGGCTGATGGCGCCGGCGGGAACGCCGAAGCCGATCATCGACAAGATCAACGCGGCGGTGAATGCCGCGGTGAAACGGCCGGATATCGTCCAGTTGTGGACCCAGCAGGGCGCGGTTCCGATGTCGATGACCCCGGAAGAGTTCGACAAATTCCTGCGTGGCGATATTGTGAAATGGGCTGAGGTCGTCAAAAAATTCGACAAGCCCCAGTAAAGAAGCGCCAGCCAAGGGCCGCCCGCAATGCCGAACGTTCGATTTCGCCTTAACGGCGTCGAGACCGAGATCGATGCCGATCCCGATCGCTCGCTGCTGGATATCTTGCGCGGAGAACTCGGCGTGACCGGCGCGCATTTCGGCTGTGGTGCCGGTGAATGCGGCGCCTGCAACGTCATGATCGGGGATCGCGCCGTGGCGGCCTGCGATACGCCGTTGTGGTCGGTAGCGGACAAGGACATCACGACGCTCGAAGGATTGGGAAGCCCTGAGCAACCGCATCCACTGCAGCGCGCATTCATCGCCGAGCAGGCGCTGCAATGCGGTTATTGCGTCTCCGGCATCCTCATGAGTGCGGCGGCTCTGTTGAAACGCAATCCCGCACCGACCAGCCGGGAGGTCAAGGAAGCGCTCGATGGCAATTTGTGCCGCTGCGGATCGCATCACCGCATCGTGCGGGCGGTGCTGCGGGCGGCGAACGAGATGGCGACCGGATGAATCACCCCTCCCCGCCCCCATCGAAATTGCCGGTCAGCCTTGCGGCCAACCCGAAGCTGTCATCCTGGCTGAAATTCTCGGCGCAGGGACAGGTGACGGTTTCGCCGGGCAAGGTGGAAATCGGGCAAGGCATCGTCACGGTATTGGCGCAGATCGCCGCCGATGAACTCGATATCGACCTTTCGCGCGTGCAGATGGTGCGGGCATCGACCGCCGTCAGCCCCAACGAGGGCGTCACCTCCGGCAGCCTTTCCGTGCAGCAGTCCGGACGCGCGTTGCGTCACGCTTGCGCCGAGGTGCGCCGGATCTTTCTTCAACAAGCATCGGAACGGCTGGGTGTGGGGATCGAGGCACTCGACGTCGATGACGGCACTATTTCGGGGCCCGGCAACGTCACGACCAGCTATTGGGAATTGGCGGATGAAATTTCGCTCGATCGCGACGCCACGCCGGACGCCAAACCGAAACCGGCCACGCGCCGGGCGCTGGCCGGAACCTCGGTGCAGCGGCTCGACATTCCCGACAAGGTGTTTGCCAAGGCCCGCTTCATCCACGATTGGGCATTGCCGGAAATGCTGCACGGTCGTGTGCTACGACCGGACAATTCGCGCGCAAACCTGATTGGATTGCAGGACGCGGGGGCACGCGCGATCGCCGGCTTCGTCGCAGTGGTGCGCGACGGCAGTTTCGCAGGCGTCGTCAGCGAAACCGAGCATGGCGCGGAGGCGGCACTTCAGGCCTTGCGCAAGGGCGCAACC
>JBOHIT010000793.1:0-22699 GCA_050726155.1 Bradyrhizobium sp. | reverse complement strand
GGCCAGGACCTGCTGCTGACCGCACCTTCGGTGGCGCTGCCGCTGGTGCGCCGGATTGCCGAGCACGCCTACAGGGCCGGCGCAGGTCTGGTGACACCGTTTCTGTCGGACGAGGAAATCACGCTGTCGCGCTATCGCTACGGCCACAATGACGGTTTCGATCGTGCCGCCGGCTGGCTCTATGAAGGCATGGCGAAGGCGTTCGGCAACAACACCGCGCGGCTTGCGATCGTCGGCGACAATCCGATGCTGCTGTCGGGCGAGGATCCGACGAAAGTGGCGCGCGCCAGCAAGGCCAATTCGATGGCCTATCAGCCGGCGCTGGAGAAGATCGTCAATTTCGAAACCAACTGGAACATCATCGCCTATCCAAGCCCGGCATGGGCAAAGCAGGTATTCCCCGATCTTACGGAAGATGCCGCGGTCGCAAAGCTGGCGGACGCGATCTTTGCCGCCTCGCGCGTCGATCAGGACGGCGCCGTCGCGGCCTGGGAGAAGCACAACGCCGTGTTGCGCGCGCGCACCGAATGGCTGAACGGCCAGCGGTTCCACGCGCTTAAATATTTGGGGCCGGGCACCGACCTCACGATTGGCCTCGCCGACGGCCACGAATGGGAAGGCGGCGCGTCGATGGCCAAGAACGGCATCACCTGCAACGCCAATATCCCGACCGAAGAGGTCTTCACCACGCCGCATTGCCGCCGGGTGAGCGGACACGTCGTCAGTTCCAAGCCGCTGTCCTATCAGGGCACCCTGATCGACAATATCGCGGTGCGGTTCGAGGAAGGCCGGATCGTCGAAGCCAAGGCGTCGCGCGGCGAGGAAGTCTTGAAGAAGGTGCTCGAGACCGATGAGGGCGCCGCACGCCTCGGCGAGGTGGCGCTGGTGCCGCATTCCTCGCCGATCTCCAAAAGCGGATTGCTGTTTTTCAACACGCTGTTCGACGAGAACGCCGCCTCGCATATCGCGCTCGGCCAGTGCTACTCGAAATGCTTCGTCGACGGCGGCAAGCTGACCCCGCAGCAGATCGCGGCACAAGGCGGCAACAAGAGCCTGATCCACATCGACTGGATGATCGGGTCGGCCGAGACCGACATCGACGGCATTCACGCCAATGGAAGCAGCGTCCCGGTGTTCCGCAAGGGCGAGTGGGCGTAGCCTCCGGCGCGCCGCAATCACCCTCTGGACCGTAACGCCATCGGCGACTACCCTGTTCCAACAAAGCGAAAACGCTTGATCGGATCGGGTGGAGACAGTCATGCGCGTCCTCGTCGCGGGTGGGGGTATTGGCGGTCTGACGACGGCGATTGCCCTGCGTCATCACGGCATCGACGCGCTGGTGCTGGAGCAGGCCGAGACGATGGCGGAAATCGGCGCCGGCATCCAGATCGCGAGCAACGCCGCGATCGTGCTGCGTGAAATCGGCCTTGAGCAGGCAATCCGCGCTGTCGGCGTGAAACCGCAATCCTACGATTACCGCGATTTGCGCACCGGCCGCATGCTGTACAAGGCGCCGCTCGGAGACGAGGCCGCCGGGCGTTACGGTGCTCCGATGTACAACATCCATCGCGCCGACCTGATCCAGATCCTGTACGACGCGGTGCCGCCAGAGGCGAAGCGCCTCGGCGCCCGCTGCACGGCGGTGTCACAGGACAAGGATGGCGTCGAGGTACGGCTGCAGACCGGCGAGACCCTGCGCGCCGACGCGCTCGTCGGCTGCGATGGTATCCATTCGGTGGTGCGCCAGCATCTGCGTGGCAACGAGGAGAAGCACTTCGCCAATATCCTGATGTGGCGTTCGCTGATTTCGGCGGAGCGGCTTGAGGGCCTCGGGCTCGAGGAGCGCGGCAATTACTGGTTCGGCCCTGGCCGGACGCTGATCACCTACTGGGTGCGGCCGAAAAATCTCTACAGCATCCTGGCGTCGGTGCCGGCGAATGAGGTGCAACGCGAATCCTGGACCGACAGCGGCGACATCTCGGAGATGCTGCGCTCGTTCGACGACGCCGAACCGCGTGCGCGGGCCATGCTCGAACAGTGCAAGAGCGCCTTCATCACCGGAATGTATTACCGCGATCCGATCGACAGCTGGACCTCCGGCCGCATCACGCTGCTCGGTGACGCCGCGCATCCGATGGTGCCGTTCCTCGCCGCCGGCGCCGGCCAGAGCATCGAGGACGCCTGGACCTTCGCGCGCGTGCTGGCGCGCCGGCAGGATGACGTTCCCGGGGCGTTGCTGGAATACGAGCGTCGGCGCCTGCCGCGCACCACGCGCATCCAGTCCGGCGCGCGTGCTGCCGTCAAGCTGATGCATGAAGCCGATGGCGGCCGCCTGCGCGATCGCAACGGCCGCTGGAAAGGCATGGCGCGGATCGATCCGCTGGCCGAGACCAGTTGGGGACTGGCGTGGGACTACAATGTCGTCAAGGCGGTCGAAGCTCCGCCCGGTGAAGTTCTCAATGTCACGGGCCTACGCGAAGGCAAGCGCCTCGAGCGCCCCGAAAGCCAGCGCGCCTTCGAGCTCTGGAAATACGCGTTCAGGCCGGAAGACGTTGCGCGCGGCCATGACGGATTGCGCGAGGCCTATGACCGGTTCCTGACCACGAATTTCCCGCTGCCCGACACTATCGAGGCGGTCGAGGACGAACTCGGCGACGTCAAGGCGTTTCGTGTCGCGGTGCCGGATGCAGCGCGGGGCAATGTCGTGCTGCATTTCCACGGCGGCGGCTATCTGATCGGTTCGGCCAGGGGCTCGCTCGAATATGCGAGCCGACTCGCGGCCGCCGTTGGCGGCACCTGCCACACGGTCGACTATCGCCTGGCGCCGGAGCATCCCTATCCGGCCGCGATCGACGACGCGATTTGCGCCTATCGCGCCTTGCTGGCGCGCGGCATCCCGGCGAGTTCCATCCTGCTGTCCGGCGAATCCGCCGGTGGAGGTCTTGCCGTTGCGCTGGCGATCGCGCTTCGAACCGCCGGCGATCCGCTTCCCGCCGGTATCCTGGCCGTGGCGCCGTTCACCGACCTCACGCTGTCAGGGCCAAGCGTGCGCGCCTTCAACGGCAACGATCCGGCCGCCAATCGCGACCTCCTGACCTTCATGGGAGCGTCGTACTTCCAGGGGCACGAGCCGACCGATCCTCTGGTATCGCCGCTGTTCGGGGATCTGACCGGCCTGCCGCCGTTGTTCGTAACGGCCACGCAAGGCGAAGTTCTGCTCGACGACACCACGCGCCTGGCGGCGCGCGCCGAAAAGGCCGGCGTCGATGTAACGCTGCGGCTGGTCGAGGATTCCGTCCACGTCTACACGATCTTTCCGTTCCTGCCGGAAACGGTCAGCACCATGGCGGAAGTCGCGGCTTGGGCGCAGCGCAAGCTGCGCCGCAACGACAGCCGAAACCAGGCCGCGGAATAACGCGGTCGGGCCGTTCGCTCAGGCAAGCCTGAGCTTGTAAAAATCCGTCGCCGTCTTCGAAAACATCGCCGTCTGCTCGACCTCGCTGTATTGCGCAGCGAGGCGTTTGAAGGCGTTGAAGATCACCTGATAGCTGCACTGGCCTTTGTCGGGCGGGAAATTGCTTTCGAACATGCAGCGGTTGGGCCCGAAGGCCTCGATGCAGGTCTCGATATAAGGCCGCCACACCGCTGCGGCCTGTTCCGACGACGGCGGCTTCGGTCGCAGATGGAAGTCATAGCCGAGCAGGCACATGGCAAGCCCGCCGAGCTTGACCACGACGTTGGGGCATTTGGCGATTTCCTGGATCGAAGCTTTCCAGACCGGGAAGATCTCCTCGCGCCGGTTGGCGTAGCTGCCGATGCCGATCGGGCCGCCGCAATGGTCGAGCACGATTTTTGTCTCCGGAAAGGCGCGGGCAAGTTCGGTGAGTTCGCCGATCTGCGGATGAAACAGCCAGGCATCGAAGCTGAGGCCGAGCGGGGCAAGACAGGCAAACCCCTTGCGGAACGCCGGATCGAGCAGCAGGCCCTTCGGCCGCGTCGCATACATGCCGGCGACATTGGGATCGGCATCCCATGCCGAGGAATGGCGGATGCCGCGGAAGCGGCCGTTGCCGGCGACGATCTCGGCTTCGAGCACCGGCCTGGCGTCATCGCCGAGCAGGAGATTGACGTGGCTGACGATGCCGGCACAGATCGCAGCCTTGCCGTAGCCGCCGCTCGCGGCCATCGCGGCGACGCCGTTGGCGAACTCGACCTCACCGACCGGGCGGAATGCCTCAGGCCCATGTGCGCGGTACATCGAGCGGCAGTCGACATAGACGGTCGCGATGATGTTGTGGCCGGAGCCGATGTCGGAAACCATCTCCTCGATCATGTAGCGCAGCCCGCCGCGATCCCACAGGTGATGGTGCGGATCGACGATCCGGCGGCCGGGGTCGATGATCTCCTCGGTATATTGCGCCAACCAGTCTTCGCGCGGATCGGCATAGAGCCCGCTCTTCGAGGCGGGGGCAGTGCTGACGGCCATGAGGTTCGCTCCCTGATTCTTGTTGTTGTTTCCGGTCACTAAGCGACGACTTGTCCGCCGTAGCTCCTGAGCGAAGGCGGAAGCAATCCATTCTTCCTTTGCATAGCGCGATGGATTGCTTCGCTGCGCTCGCAATGACGATCGTATTATATATGATGCCTTATCTCATACCCCGTCGAGAATGATCACCGTCGGCGTACTCGGCAGCGCGTCCCGCGAAATCTTCAAGGTGCGCTCGCTGCGCTGGTCGATTTCGAACTGCTTGCCGATCAGCCGCATGAATTCGTCCAGCGGCGTCGCAAAGCGATGCATCGGCAGCACCACGGAGGCGCGCAGGCGCTTGGTGATCTCGGAGACGCCGTCGAGCGACATCGTGTAGGTGCCGTCGATCGGAACCATCACGATATCGAGCCGGCCGATCGCGGCAAAATGGCTGTCGTCGAGCTTGTGGTGCAAATGCCCGAGATGGCCGATGCAGAGGCCGGCGACCTCGAAGATGAAGATCGAATTGCCGTCCCTGATCATCTCGCCGCCGCCGCCGTCGCCGTAATAGCGTCGGATGTCGGTGGTCACGTTGCGAATATAGACGTCCTTGACCCGTAGGCCGATATGCGCAGGCTGGCCCTTCTCGCCCCAGCCCTGCAGCACATGCTCGATCTTCGGGTCGGGAAACAGCGTGTAATGCGTCGAATGCGCCCGGTTCATGGTGACGACGTCGGGCAGGCGTCCGGTCTGGTAGTAGCCGTTGAAATCGGTACCGATCCGCACGCCGCCGGGCGTGTCGATATAATACGTCGAGTGCCCGACATAGGTGATCGTGACTTCTTCCACCTTGGCTGCGGTGCGGCGAAGGCTGACCGGCGTCGCGCGTGGCGGCCCGTTGGCCATCGCCAGGCATTCGCTGCGGAGCGGCGACTGCGCGGCCGCCGGAGCGAACAGCGAACCGAGCAAGGCGGTGGCAAGCGCAAGCGATCGCAGCATGGCATGACCCGTTGCGGCGACGGCCGCTGGCATACTGTATCGCCGAATTCGACGTCCGTCATGATGCCAATCGTGCACGGCTCCTGTGCCGCATTTGCTTCATCGGAATTCGGCGATACCGTATGACGGGATATCGCAACGGAGTGACGCCTTGACCGAACAAGCTTCCACGCCAAGCCAGCGCGCACCATCATCGAAGCGGCTGGAACCGCTGCGCAACATCAATGCCGGCGTGCTCAATGTCGCCTATTATGAGGCGGGCCCGGCGGATGGACCGGCCGTGATGCTGATGCACGGCTTTCCCTACGACATCCACGCCTATGTGGACGTCGCACCTCAGCTTGCCGCCGAAGGTTGCCGCGTCATCGTTCCGTATCTGCGCGGCTACGGGCCGACCCGGTTTCGCGACAGAGTGACGCGGCGGTCGGGTGAGCAGGCGGCGCTGGGCGCGGATTTGATGGCGCTGCTGGATGCACTCGGCATCAAGCGTGCCGTGTTCGCGGGCTACGACTGGGGCGGGCGGGCCGCCTGCATCGGCGCGGCACTGTGGCCGGAGCGCTGCATCGGCCTGGTGTCGGTCAACAGCTACAACATCCAGGATATCGCCAAGTCGATGGTGCCGGCCCGGCCGGAGCGCGAAGTGCCGCTCTGGTATCAATATTACTTCCAGATCGAACGCGGCCGTGCTGGTCTCGCCGCCGACCGGCGTGGCATCGCCAAACTATTGTGGCAGCAATGGTCGCCGAACTGGCAGTTCGACGACGCCTGCTTCGAGCGGACGGCGGCAGCGTTCGACAACCCCGATTATGTCGATGTGGTGATCCACAGCTACCGGCATCGCTACGGCCTCGCCGAGAGCGATCCGCAATATGCCGATGTGCAGCGTCGGCTGGCGGCACAGCCCGCCATTACCGTGCCGACGATTACGCTGGATGGCGCCGGCGACGGCGTGAGCGCAGCCACCGACGGCAGCAGGAGTGCGCCGAAATTCACCGGCCGGCGGGTGCATCGCGTCGTACCGCGTGCGGGACACAATTTGCCGCAGGAAGAGCCGGAGGCGTTTGCGGCGGCGGTGTTGGAACTGATCAAGGCTTAGGAAAAGACCAAGGCACAAGCACGATGTCCGATTCGGTCGATCGCCGTCGCCGGCTCATTCTCGGCGCGGCTCTATCGGGAGTGGCGGCGAAAGCGTTTGCACAAGGCGAACCGCCGGTGCGCCCCGTGCGCGCGCCGTCGTCAAAGCGGCTGGAGCCGCTGCGCCAGGTCGATGCCGGCGTCCTCAAGATCGCGTACTACGAGGAGGGGCCCGCGGACGGCCCGGTCGCGATCCTGCTGCACGGCTTTCCTTACGACATTCACAGCTATGTCGATGTCGCGCCGCAACTCGCCGCCCAGGGCTGCCGCGTCATCGTTCCCTATCTGCGCGGTTTCGGCACGACGCGCTTTCGCGATCCGGCGACCTTGCGATCGGGTGAACAGGCGGCGATCGGTGCCGATGTCCAGGCGCTGATGAATGCACTCGGGATCAAGCGCGCCGTTTTTGCCGGCCATAATTGGGGTGGGCGCGCGGCCAGTGTTGCCGCCGTGCTGTGGCCGGAACGTTGCGCGGGCCTCGTCACGGTGAACTCCTATCTGATCCAGGATATCTCCCGCGCCATGGTGCCGGTCAGCCCGCAATATGAAGTCGCACTCTGGTACGAATATTATTTTCAGCTTGAGCGCGGGCGCGCCGGGCTCGCCGCCAACCGGCGCGAGATCGCAAGGATACTGTGGGATCAGTGGTCGCCGGATTGGGATTTCGACGACGCCATCTTCGAGCGCACGGCACGCGCCCACGACAATCCTGATTATGTCGACGTCGTCATTCACAGTTATAGGCATCGCTTTGGCCTTGCCGCCGGCGATCCCAGATATATCGACCTGCAGCGCCGGCTGGCGTCGATGCCGCCGATCACCGTGCCGTCGATTACGCTCGACGGCGATGCGGATGGCGTCTTGCCCGCGAGCGACGGCCGCGCCAGCGCAGTGAAATTCACCGGCCGCCGCGTGCATCGCATCTTGCCGGGCGCAGGTCACAACCTGCCGCAGGAAGCGCCGGAAGCCTTTGCCGCTGCCGTGATGGAACTGGTCAAGGCCTAGTCATCACTTGGGTCGACTTTGCCGCATGGTCATGCGCGTCGAAAACCTTCATCCTGTTGCAAAAGCAATAGAATTTTCACAGGGCGGAATTCGATGGCGAAACGTTTTGTACTCTCGATCTGGCTCGCCTCCGTCTGTGTGATCGCGCCGGACTTGATCGGGCAGGCATCGGCCGAGGAATTTCCGACCCGCCCGATCACCTGGGTGGTGCCGTTCGCGCCGGGCGGCATCACCGATACCACCTCCCGCATCGTCGCCGAGGAAATGGCCAAGACGCTCGGCCAAACCGTGCTGATCGATAACCGCGGCGGCGCCGGCGGCACGGTTGGCACCGAGCAGGTGGCGCGCGCAAAGCCCGACGGCTACACCATGATCTACGGCACGCAGGGCACGATGGCGGCCAACGTCACGCTGCGGAAGGAATTGTCCTACGATCCATTGAAGAGCTTCCTGCCGGTGCACCTGGTCGGCGAAAGCCCGAACCTGTTCGTGGCCTTTGAGGGCGCGCCGTACAAGTCGGTGCCGGAGTTCATCGCTTACGCCAAGGCCAATCCGGGCAAGGTCACCTTCAGTTCGTCGGGCGTCGGCACCGCGACGCATCTTGTCGCGGAGCTATTCAAGACGGTGACCGGCATCGAGATGCTGCATGTGCCTTATAAAGGCAGTGCGCCGGCGCTGAACGACCTGATCGCCGGCCGCGTTGACGTGATGTTCGACTATCCGGTTTCGGTCGGGCCCCATGTCGAAGCGGGCAAGCTCAGGGTACTGGCCACGACGGCACCGGAACGCTTGAGCGCGTTTCCCAAAGCGCCGACCATGGCCGAACTCGGGCTCAAGGAGATGACCACGCAAAGCTGGTCGAGCATCATGGTGCCGGCCGGAACGCCCGCACCGATCGTCGACCGACTGGCGGCGGCAGCGCACGCCGCGCTGACCTCGGAGCGCGTCCGTACGCATTTCGAAAGGGTCGGCACCCGCCCGATGATGCAGCAAAAGGCCGAGATGATCCCGTTCATCGAGGCCGAAATAAAACGCTGGGGCGACGTGATCGAACGGGCGAAGCTCGAGAAGCAGTAATCTTCAATCCCGCCGCGGGCTGATCTTCCACGTTACCGCCAGCATCAATGCGGTCATGACGCCACTGATGACGGCGGCAACCGGGATGGTGACAGCGAGAATTGCGGTTGCCGCCCATCCGATCGAGCAGAACGCTTCGGCAAACGTCGCAACGCGCGATGAGGTCTGGCGACGTCGGAACTGGCTTCGCTTGGCCTGGACGCGAAACCAGAGCTGGATCGCGGCGGCGGATACCGTGGCGATGATGACGAAGATGGCGGTAACCGCCGCCTGTACCGCCGAAGCAATCGCCAGAGCGGCAATCAGCGGCGCGAAGATGGCGGCGATCGCGATCATCACCACCTCGACCTTGGCGCGGATCACGCTGCCCGGCGGCATCGGGGCGGTCGCGACCAGGTCGGCGGCGTCCTCACCCGAAATCGTCAGCCAGGCGAGACCGCCGGCGAGTTGGCCGGCCGCCATCACGATGACAGGCGTGATCAGCACCGTCGCAGCCGAACTATCGGAGAAGCTGCGCCACAGCATCAAGGCGGGCGGCACCAGATACAGCAGCTGCATCAGGCTCTGCGACACCAGCCAGGGATCGCGCCGCAACAGCAAGAACTCTTTCCAGCGCAGCGCCGACTGCCGCGAGCCGCTGCGAAACGAGATGACGCGAGATCCTCTGCGAACCGCGGTCCCGGTTGCCGAGGCGCTGACGACGGTGCCGGCGAATTTCGGAGAGAACACCGCCATCACGCCGCCCAGCAGCACCAGGCTGCCGGCCAGCAGAAGCGCCAGCATTTCGCCGTCACCGATCGCGGCGCGCGCCGGCCACCACAGCGGGCTGTCGAAATCCGGGGCATAGATGGCCGCGGCGTCCGAGGTCAGCACCGCGAACCGCGACAGCGTGCCATAGGATAGGATCGCGGCGACCTGCAACGCGATGACAAAACCGGCGCCGATGATGGCGGCGAGAATTTGTGCAACGAGCCGCGTCCGGCTCGGGCCGATCAGGCGAAACAGCAATACCGTGATCGCGATCGCAACCGCCGCGGCCGACAGACCGATGGCGATGACAACGCCGAACGCGGAAAACCACCGGATGCCGCCGCCGATCATGAGCACGTCGACAAACGGGCTCGACAACAGCAGCGCCATCGCCGTGACCGATAGCGCGATTGCCGCGATCCGCACCGAGAAGATGTTGTTGAGCCTGACCGGCGACGACATGATCAGATCAAGATCGGCGCGCGCATAAAAAACACGCGTTACCGATTCGATCGCCTGTGACAGCATCAATGCCCAGGCCAGGAAGATCGTCGCAGATATGACGATCAGCGCAGGTTTATCCAGCGGCGCATGCAAATCGGCAAAGCGGCCGATCACCGCATAGGCCGGCAGATGCAGGATGGCGGCGAGCAGCAGCAGGCCGATCACGGCACGCGTTCGCTTCTTCCGCGCACCGGTCATCATCGCGAGCCATTCGCGCCATGCCAGCCGGATCTCGTGGCGGGCAAACCAGGTGAGATCGGCGGCCGAGCTCATGCGGCGGCGGCCTCGGTGTCGACCAGCGCGATGAACATGTCCTCGAGGCTGGTGTCGTTGCGGCCGTTCTGCTGGCGCAACTCGGCGAGCGTGCCTTCGGCGACCAGTTTTCCCGCGGCGATCACGCCGATCCGGTCGGCCATCCGCTCGGCGACTTCCAGAATATGCGTCGTCATGATCACGGTGCAGCCGGCGTGGACGCGCGCCTGCAGCAATCCCTTGACGTGACGCGCCGACAGTGCGTCGAGCCCGGTGAGCGGTTCGTCGAGGATGATCAAACGAGGGTCGTGCACCAGCGCGCCGGCCAGCGCCACCTTCTGGCGCATGCCCTTGGAAAATCCCTCGCAGCGTTCGTGCAGATGCGGCCCGAGTCCGAGCGATACCAGCAGGTCCTGTGCCGATGCTTCGGCAGCCCTGGCATCGATGCCCCAGAGGCCGGCGACGAATTCGAGATATTCCAGCGGCGTCAGCTTGTCATAAATCATCGGCTCGTCGGATACCCACGCCATGATCTGCTTGGCGGCGACGGGATCGGCGAGCGCATCGATGCCTAATATAGAGACAGCGCCGGAATCAGGCCGCAGCAGGCCGGCCACCATCCGCAGCGTCGTGGTCTTGCCGGCGCCATTGGGGCCGAGCAGGGCATAGAATTCGCCTGATCGAACGGTAAGGTCGAGCGCATCGACCGCGGGGCGGTCAAAACGCTTCGTTAACCCTCTCACCTGCAGCGCTGATACATCGGGGGGCATGATTTCGGGACGATCCGGTTCGCGGTTGGGCCTGCGAACCATGGACCCAAGAACTTTCGGCGCGGTGAATCGGAGGCCCCGAATCGCGCTGATATCGGGAAACGCAAGTTTCCGGGCTTTTCCGGCCTGCGGCATTTCTCCGCAATTGTACCCACGGGCGGCAACCACCGCTTTGTTGACAGGGGTCCGCCCTTTGGGCTCAATGCACCGGGACATATGTGGCTTTCAGCGCTTCCGACACAACGGCGCGAAAGCGGGATGCAATACGGCGGTCGTCAGAATCGCCGGTGCATCCGGGGGAGGGAAACGATGCTGGACTTCGTTCAGCAACTGGTGAGTGGCATCGCGCTTGGCTGCGTTTACGGCCTTATCGCGCTTGGATTCGTGCTGGTCTACAAGGCCACCGAAGTCGTCAATTTCGCCCAGGGCGATTTGATGATGCTGGGCGGATTTTTCGCCTTCACGTTCATCGGTATGCTCGGTCTCAATTACTGGCTCGGTTTCGCCGGCGCCGTCATCGCCATGGCGCTGTTCGGCATGCTCGCCGAACGCGTGGTGGTGCGCCCGATCCTCGGCTATCCCCAATTCTCCATCATCATGGCGACCATCGGGCTCGGATATTTCCTGCGCTCCATTGCCGGCATGATCTGGGGCACCGACGATCTCAAGATCGAGACGCCGTTCAGCCAGGGCGTGCTGCGGATCGGCTCGCTGGTGCTGGCCTATGACAAGCTGTCAGTGATCGCCGCGACCGTCATCCTTTGCGGGCTGCTCTATCTGTTCTTCAACCGCACCACGCTCGGCACCGCAATGCGCGCCAGTTCCGAGAACATGCTGGCTGCCTACTACATGGGCATCCCGGTCAAGCGCGTGGTGTCGATCGTCTGGGCGATCAGTGCGGCGGTCGCGACCGCTGCCGGCGTATTGCTGGCGCCGATCACCTTCATTCATTCCAATGTGGGTCTGGTGCTCGGATTGAAGGCGTTTCCCGCCGCCGTCCTTGGCGGCTTCGGCTCGATTCCGGGAGCGGTGGTCGGTGGCGTCCTGATCGGCGTGATCGAGAGCATGGCCGGCTTCTATCTGCCGCAAGGCTGGAAGGACGTCGCACCCTATATCGTTCTCCTCGTGGTGTTGCTGCTCAAGCCTGAAGGCTTGTTCGGCGTACACACGCGCAAGAAGGTTTAGGGGCAGCGATGCGGTTTCTGTTCAAGACCGATTACGAAGACGACATCAGGCTGGTCCCGCACTCGGGCTACGTCGTTTCCTACGGTGTGCTGCTGGCGCTGCTGGCGATCGCGCCGTTCGTGTTGTCGAGCTATATCGTCAGCCAATTGGTGTTCGTCTGCATCTATGCCACCGTCGGCGTCGGGCTGATGATCCTGACCGGCTTCACCGGCCAGGCCTCGCTCGGGCACGCCGCCTTTCTCGCCATCGGCGCCTATACCGCGGGCTTTCTGCAACAATACGACGTGCCCTTTCCGGTGTATTTCCTCGCTGCCGGCCTGCTCACCGGTGCGATCGGCGCACTGGTCGGGTTTCCAGCGCTGCGGTTGCAAGGCATCTATCTCGTCATCGCGACGATTTCCTTTGCCTTCATCGTCGAGGAAATCCTGGCGCGCTGGGAAAGCGTGACCCACGGCAACGAGGGCATGCGGGTCAAGACCATCCAGCTGCTCGGCACCGCGGTGTCGCGCGACAGCCCAAGCTTTTATTTCCTTTGTCTCGGTTTCCTGATCCTGGTCATTATCGGCACGCTAAACCTGTTGCGTTCGCCGACCGGCCGTGCCTTCGTCGCGATCCGCGACAGCGAGACGGCGGCGCGCAGCATGGGCGTCAACGTCTCGCTCTACAAGGTGAAGTCGTTTGCAATCAGCGCGGCGATTACCGGATTTGCCGGCGTTCTATATGCGCACAAGCTGTCCTTCATCAGCCCGGAAATGTTCACCCTGCAGCTTTCGATCGAGTTCATCATCGTGATCCTGATCGGCGGCACGTTCAGCCTGCACGGCGCGGTGCTGGGCGCGATCTTCCTGGTCATGATCGACCCGTTCCTGACCTATTTGAAGGACGACATGCCCGGCATCATCGCCGGAGTTGCCGCAACGCTTGGCGCGGGTAAGGAAGCCGCCGCGCACGTCAAGGACAATGTGGCCGCGGTCGCCTCCGCCAACGGACTGAAGGGCGCGATCTACGGCATGATCATCGTGCTGTTCGTGCTGTTCGAGCCGCTCGGGCTGTATGGGCGCTGGCTGAAGATCAAGCTCTTCTTCCAGCTGTTCCCGCTCTACAAGCGCGCCACCTTCAAGCGGCAGAAGATCTATGTGAAGTCGGAGCGGAACCGATGAGCTATTTCCGTGCCGAAGACCTGTCGCTGCATTTCGGTGGCCTCAAGGCCGTCGATTCCGTCAGCTTCGCGGTGGAGAAGGGCGAGATCCTTTCGATCATCGGCCCCAACGGCGCCGGCAAGAGCTCGATCTTCAATCTGATCTCGCGCATCTATCCGCCGACCTCGGGCAAGATCTTCTTCGAGGATCAGGACATCACGCAGCAGCCGCCTTACGAGATTGCCGGCCTTGGCATCGCCCGCACCTTCCAGAACATCGAATTGTTCGAGAACGCGACCATGCTGAGCAATCTCCTGGTCGGCCGCCACCGCCACTCCACCACGCAGCTGTGGCAGGAATTGCTGTTCCTGCCGAGCGTACGCGCCCACGAAAAAGCGCATCGCCGCCGCGTCGAGCAGGTCATCGAGTTCCTCGACCTCGAAGTCTATCGCGACAAGCTGATTTCGGGGTTGCCCTACGGCGTCCGCAAGGTGATCGAACTGGCGCGCGCGCTGTGCTCGGAGCCGAAAATGATCCTGCTCGACGAACCGTCGTCGGGACTGAATGTCGAGGAGACCGGCGACATGTCGTTCTGGATCCGCGATC
Organism: Bradyrhizobium sp.; assembly: GCA_050726155.1. Classification (GTDB taxonomy): domain Bacteria; phylum Pseudomonadota; class Alphaproteobacteria; order Rhizobiales; family Xanthobacteraceae; genus Bradyrhizobium. Next base: position 8,810 of record JBOHIT010000793.1, on the reverse strand, counting down.
TGAAGACCGACCTCGGTGTCACCGTGCTGATGGTCGAACACGACATGTCGCTGGTGAACCGGGTGTCGGACCGGGTGATCGCGCTGAATTACGGCAAGGTGATTGCGATGGGGTCGCCCTCTGATGTGCAGCGACATCCCGACGTCGTCGCAGCCTATCTCGGCGCATGAGGATGATGCCATGAGCGCCACCGACATCATCCTGAAGCTCAGCAATATCGAGAGCTATTATGGACCGATTCAGGCGATCCGCGGCATCAGCCTCGAAGTGCCGCGCGGCAAGATCGTCACGCTGCTCGGCGCCAACGGCGCCGGCAAGACCACCGTGCTGAAAACCATTTCCGGCATTCTTGATCCGCAAAAAGGCTCGATCGAATTTTTGGGAAAATCGCTTCTGCGCATGGAAGCCGACAAGATCGTGCGGCTCGGCCTCAGCCATGTGCCGGAGGGACGCGAGGTGTTCCCGTTCCTGACGGTGCGCGAGAACCTGATGATGGGTGCCTATCCGCGCAAGGACCGCGACGGCGTCGCCCAGGATCTCGATCGGGTCTACGGCTATTTCCCAAGGCTCAAGGAGCGCATCAACCAGCCGGCGGGGCAGCTTTCCGGCGGCGAGCAGCAGATGTTGGCGATCGGGCGCGCGCTGATGAACCGGCCGACGCTGTCGCTGCTCGACGAACCCTCGCTCGGGCTATCGCCGATCCTGGTGAAGGAGATTTTCACCATCATCAAGCGCGTCAACGAGGAGCAGGGCATGTCGATCCTGCTGGTCGAGCAGAACGCCAAGGTGGCGCTGGAGACGGCGCATTACGGCTATGTGCTGGAGATCGGCCGGGTCGTCATGAACGACACTTGCGAGCGGCTGATGAATTCAAAGGACATCCAGGAATTCTATCTCGGTGCCAAGGAAGAAGGCGCCCGCGGCGAAAGGCGCTGGAAAAAGAAGAAGACCTGGCGCTGAAGAACGTGGCTTTAGAGGTGAGTTGAGGCTAAATTCCAGCCCTGCTTCGAGAAAAGACCGCCCAACAAAGCGGCAGCGGAAGCGGGCAATACAAGGAGGAAGCAAGCATGGCCAGACCGGCAGTGCTGACGGTCGCCGACACGATTGCGAGGAGTTTTCTGCTTTCCGTGGAAACGCGCGGCGATAAGCCGGCGATCCGCGAAAAGAAGTTCGGCATCTGGGAGCCGACCAGTTGGCGGCAGTGGCTGCAGATATCGAAGGATATCGCCTACGCCCTGCACGCCACCGGCTTCAAGCCGGGCGACGTCGCGTCGATCATCGCCAACGCGGTTCCGGAGTGGGTGTATGCCGACATGGGTATCCTCTGCGCCGGTGGCGTCTCATCGGGGATCTATCCGACCGACTCGGCGGCCCAGGTCGAATATCTCATCAACGATTCCGCTACGCGGGTGATCTTCGCCGAAGACGAGGAACAGCTCGACAAGATCCTGTCGTGCCGGGCGCGCTGCCCGACCTTGCAACAGATCGTCGTGTTCGACATGGAGGGTCTTTCCGGCTTCAGCGATCCGATGGTGATGTCGCTGGCCGAATTCACCGCCCTCGGGCGCAATCACAGCCACGACCAGCCCGCGCTATGGGACACGATGATCGCAAGCCGCAATGCCGGCGATCTTGCCATCCTCGTCTACACGTCCGGCACCACAGGCCCGCCCAAGGGCGCGATGCATTCCAATCGCAGCGTCACGCACCAGATGCGCCATGCCAACGACCTGTTTCCCTCCACCGATTCTGAAGAGCGGCTGGTGTTCCTGCCGCTCTGCCACGTCGCCGAGCGGATCGGCGGCTATTATGTCTCGCTGGCGCTGGGCTCGGTGATGAATTTCGCCGAAAGCCCGGAAACGGTGCCGGACAATCTGCGCGAGGTGCAGCCGACCGCGTTTCTGGCGGTGCCGCGGATCTGGGAGAAGTTCTATTCCGGCATCACGATCGCGCTCAAGGACGCGACGCCGTTCCAGAACTGGATGTACCGCAAGGCGCTGGCGATCGGCCATCGCGTGACCGAGATCAAGATCGAGGGCGGGACACCGTCACCGCCGTTGCAGCTCGCCAACAAGGTCGCCTATTGGCTGGTGTTCCGCAACATCCGCCGCATGCTCGGACTCGATCGCTGTCGCCTCGCCTTCACCGGCGCGGCGCCGATCGCGCCGGACCTGATCCGCTGGTATTTGGCACTCGGCCTCGACATGCGCGAGGTCTATGGCCAGACCGAGAATTGCGGCGTGGCCACCGTGATGCCGCCCGATCGCATCAAGCTCGGCTCGGTCGGCAAGGCCGCACCCTGGGGCGAGGTTGCGATTTCCCCGCAGGGCGAAATCCTGATCAAGGGTGACTTCCTGTTCATGGGTTACCTCAACCAGCCGGAGAAGACCGCCGAAACCATCGACGCCAGGGGCTGGCTGCACACCGGCGACGTCGGTTCGATCGACAATGAGGGCTTCGTCAAGATCACCGACCGGATGAAGGACATCATCATTACCTCCGGCGGCAAGAACATCACGCCTTCCGAGATCGAGAACCAGTTGAAGTTCTCGCCGTACGTTTCGGATGCGGTGGTGATCGGCGACAAGCGGCCCTATCTGACCTGCCTGTTGATGATCGACCAGGAGAATGTCGAGAAGTTCGCGCAGGACCACGACATTCCCTTCACCAACTACGCGAGCCTGTGCCGCGCTGCCGAGATCCAGGACCTGATCCACCGCGAGATCGAGGCGGTCAACGCCAACTTCGCGCGGGTCGAAACCATCAAGAAATTCTTCCTGATCGAGCGTCAGCTGACGCCCGAGGATGAGGAATTGACGCCGACCATGAAGCTGAAGCGCAGTTTCGTGAACAAGCGTTACGCCGCCGAGATCGACGCCATGTACGGCGAACGGGCGGTGGCGTAGCGATCGATTTTTGAGCAAGAATTTGGAAACGGCGAAGGACGAGAAGGCCCCACCCTTCGCTCAACACGGGCCAACCAAAGAGGAGACTGCAATGTCGAAATCGTTCAAGGCGCTGGGCCTTGCGGTCAGCGCCCTTGCGCTGACCCAACTGCCGGCCTACGCCCAAACCAAGGTTACCAATGAAGGCATCTCGGCGACCGAGATCGTCCTTGGTACCCATCAGGATCTGTCTGGCCCGATCAAGGGCTGGGGTGTTCCGGTTTCCAACGGCATGAAGATGGCAGTCGAGGAAGTCAACGCCGCCGGCGGTGTCCAGGGCCGCAAGATCAAGCTCATCGTGGAGGATAGCGGCTACGATCCGAAGAAGGCCGTGCTGGCGTCGCAGAAGATGGTCGAGCGCGACAAGATCTTTGCGATGGTCGGACCGATGGGCTCGCCGACCGTGCTCGCCTCGCAGGACATCCTGTTCGATGCCGGGGTGCTGCAACTGTTCCCGCTGACGGCGGCGGAATTCACCTTCAAGTTCGACCCGGCCAAGCCGCAGGAACGGCTGAAGTTCAATAATCTTCTGCCTTACGTCGAGAGCACCCGCGCTGCCGTCAAATACATGATGGAGGCCAAGAATTTCAAGAAGCCGTGCATCATGCATCAGGACGACGAGTACGGTAAAAACGTGCTCGATGGTTTCAACCAGCAGCTCACCGCGATGAAGGTCACACCGGCCTCCATCACCAGCTACAAGCGCGGTGCATCGGACTTCTCGGCGCAGATCGCCAAGATGAAATCCGACGGCTGCGATCTGGTCGTGCTTGGCGCGGTGCTCCGCGAACCGATCGGCGCGATGGGCGAAGCCAAGAAGCTCGGCTGGGACGTCACCTTCCTCGGTGCCACGCCCGTCAACGTGCTCGAAGTGCCCGCGCTCGGCAAGGAAGTGGTGGAAGGGCTGTACGCCGCTTCAGGCTTCGAAATTCCCTACGAAGACACGGCGAAGGGGAAAGTGAAGGACTGGCTCGTCAACTACAAGAAGATGTTCAGCAGCGACGCCAACACCCAGGCGATCATCGGCTACAATGCGATCATGACGTTCGCGCATTATGCCAACAAGGCGGGCAAGGATCTTTCCGGTCAGAAGATGCTCGACGCGCTGGAGTCCGGCGACAAGTTCCAGGATATCTTCAGTTCGCCGCCGACCGTGTTCTCGAAGACCAACCATCTCGCCACCACCATCACGCAGGTCCAGCAGGTCAAGAACGGCCGCTGGGTGCTGGTGAAGGAAGGCCTGATGTTCTGAGGCGACCTTCGCTCTAACGACCAAGGGCTGCGCGAGTGATCGCGCAGCCCTTTTGTTTGATCGGATTCTATCTCCGTCATGCCCGGGCCTGACCGGCATCCACGTCTTCGCGGGACAGAGGGGAAGTCGTGGATGGCCGGGACAAGCCCGGCCATGACGCGTTGGGTTACTGCTTCGCCTGTCCGGTGGATTCGGCCGGCTTCGGCCGGATCGCATCCGCGGTGCCCTGGATGAAGGCCGTGATCTTGGTCACGTCCGCTTCGGTCAGCTTGCCGGTGAAGTCGGGCATGCCCTGGTCGCGGAACGGGCCCTTGAATACGAAGTTCTTCAGGTTGTTGATGGTCTCTGTCGAGACATAGCCGAGGTTCCTGACATTGCCGCCCTTGTCGACGCCGGGCACGCCGTGGCATTGGGCGCAAGCAGCGACGTAGATTGCGGTCCCTTCCGGGACGTCCTTCGGATCGTACTTCACGCCCGCGAGCAACCCTTCGGTCTGGTACTTTACGAAGGTGGGCAGGGGCGCCTTGCCGTCGACGGCGAAGGTGTAGACCGTGCCGGGGCTTTGCAACTCGGTGACGCGCTGCGAGATACCGAACACGCCGCCCCAGCCGACCGCAATCGACACGTATTGCTTGCCGTCGATCATGTAGGTCGAGGCCGCCGCGACGACGCCGGTGCCGGTCGGCGATTCCCAGAGCTTCTCGCCTGACGTGGCGTTGTAGGCGATGAAGCGTCCGTCAGCCGTGCCCTGGAACACCAGGTTGCCGGCCGTGGTCAGCGTGCCGCCATTCCAGGGCGCCACGTATTCGGCGCGCCAGGCCTCCTTCTGCTTCACCGGGTCCCATGCCAGCAGTCGACCGAATGCCGGCGCCTTTGGCGGCGTCGCGTTGAGCATGAAGCCGACGTTCCAGCCGGCAACCGCGGCGAACTTGCCCGGCGTCGGCGCGTTCTGAGCGAACGTCTTTTCGGGTGTCAGGTTCAACGGCACGCCCTGGGCCGGCAGATAGACGAGACCGGTCTGCGGATTGAACGACATCGGATGCCAGTTATGGGCGCCGAACGGACCCGGGATGCTGTCATAGGCAGCTTCGCCGCGGGCTTCCTTGACCTCGATCGGCCGGCCGTTGGCGTCGTAACCGGTGGCCCAGTTCACGTCGACGAAGTTTTTCGCCGAGATGAACTTGCCGTTGGTACGGTCGACGACGAAGAAGAAGCCATTCTTCGGCGCATGCAGGATCACCTTTCTTGGCGCGCCGTCGATGTTGATGTCGGCCAGGATCATCGGCTGCGTCGAGGTGTAGTCCCAATGATCGCCGGGGGTTTCCTGGTAATGCCAGACATACTTTCCGGTGTCGGCGTTCAGCGCCACCAGCGAACCCAGATAAAGGTTGTCGCCGCCGGCGGGGCTGCGGATATCCCGGTTCCACGGTGAGCCGTTGCCGGTGCCGATATAGACGAGGTTCAGGTCGGGATCGAAGGTGATGGTGTCCCACGCCGTGCCGCCGCCGCCGTTGAGCCAGTATTTGCCGGCCGGATCCCAGGTCTTGGCGGCTGCCGCCATCGATTCATCCTCGAACGGCTTTGACGGATCGCCGGGCACCGTGAACCAGCGCCAGGCCTGGTTGCCGGTCTCGGCGTCATAGGCGGTGACGTAGCCGCGGGCGCCGTATTCGGCGCCGCCATTGCCGATCACGACCTTGCCGTTGAACACGCGCGGCGCGCCGGTGATGGTGTAGGAATGTTCCTTGCTGACCACCGTGTCCTTTTCCCAGGCCACCTTGCCGGTCACCGCATCGAGCGCGACCAGGCGGCCGTCATAGACGCCGACGAACACCTTGCCCTTCCACAATGCGACGCCGCGATTGACCACGTCGCAGCAGCCTTTGTAGCCCTTCTCGCGGTCCACTTTCGGATCGTAGCTCCAGAGCCGCTTACCGGTGCGGGCGTCGATGGCGTGCACCACGCTCCAGGATGCGGTCTGGTACATGATGCCGTCGACCACCACGGGCGTCGCTTCGACTCCGCGGGAGGATTCGAGCGGATAGCTCCACACCAGGCCGAGCTTCTTGACGTTGTCGGTGTTGATCTGGTTCAGCTTGGAAAAGCGCGTTTCCGCATAGTCGAGACCGATCGTCGGCCAGTCGTTCGAGGTTGCGGTGTTGGCCTTGATCGAGGCGCCATCGACCGCTGACGTCACGGCCTTGATGTGTTCGGGCGATCCCTTTGCGGGAGTTTGCGCCAGCGCAGCCGTGGACGAAATGGCAAGGCCAAACCCGACCGCGAGCGCTAGTCGAACCGGCCAACGTAGTTTGAAAGACGTTTCGGGAAAAAAGCGGCAAGCAGAATCAACGCGCGGCGAACGTGTCATTCTCATTCCTCCCAGTGATCTCTAGCGGATCTGCCGGGATGGTATGCCGGTGTGAATGACGGCGTCAATCAAAGCTGGATTGCGAAAAGAAAAAGAGAAAATTTGTATCGCCATGTTTTCGTCAAACGGAATGCGGCGCACCTTCCGGCTGCGCTGCACCATGGCGTGATGACTCGCAGTGAATCTTTGAATCTTTCGCGCGACGAAAAATTGCGGTCTTGTATCCGATATCCCAGAGCTGGATGATGGCCCGCGCAGGGCGCCCCGGGTTCGATGGGCCGCCGCGAACTAATCGGCTTTCGTCGCTGCCAGCGAGCTGATGACGACCGGCGTTTCGCTGCGGGAAGCGGCGATCGGCACGGGCGTATCGGTGTATCGCATGACGCGGTTCTGATCGATCACGTAGGTCGGCCGGTAATTCCGGACGTCGGCATCCTCGACCATCGCCATGCGGCGGTTGTCCAGCGTCAGCCAGCGCCCCTCAAGCCGTGCGGCGGCAACCGCGTGATCCTCGCCATGAACGGTGTCGCGCATGATCACGATCCGCAGATCGTCCGCCGCGATACCGGCGCGGCGCAGCGCCACGAATTTCGCAATCGCGTAATCCTCGCAGTCGCCGCCCCGCGCCAGCGTCGCGAGCGGCGACGCCCAGACGTCGATCTGGCCATACTGCGCCAGGTCGCTCACCGGCCGGACGGCGAGGTTGATGGCGCGGTTGATCTCGCCGAGCCGGGCGCGGCCCTCGCGAAGCTTGCCGGCATCGACAATGGCGAGGAATTGCAGCGCGGCCGGAGAGACGCAACCATCCGGGTCGCCCTCGCAGAGCGCGAGCTGCACCATTTCGTCGTCAAGGCGGCGCTGCATGCGCTGCCATTTCTCATGCAATCCGCCATCGAAAAGCATCGCGGTGGGTTGCCCGAACGGCTCGGCTGATTTCTTGATCAGGGCCGCGGTGCCGGGTGACAGCAGCGTGCCGGCGGTCGCCGGTCCGGACCAGGCCAGGCCGCACGCTATCAAGCCGCACACGAGGAAGACCGCATGCAACGCACGCGAATTCACGGATATCGCCATCTGACGCCCCCTGCCCAGTCATTTCGGCGGGCTCGCTAGCGCGCTCGTGACCGGATCGTTTCAACGGGGATGACGATGGACGCGGGGACTTTTGATCTGCTTAAAGCCGGGGTTTTCGGGCTGGAAACCGCGAAACAGCTTAAAATTAGTCTCGCCGGTTTCCCGAAAATTTTATCGAACCTTTGCGGGCCTGCCGCTGCCCTATGCATGGGATGGTGCTTAACCGCGCCTTAGTGTTGATTTGGGGTTAATGTGACTATTTCGTCAGTTTCGCGTGAGTTGTGAACCAAGCCACAGTTTTGACTTGGAAATTGCCATTATATGGCGCCGGGAAGTGGGGAGAAGACGTGGTCAATATAGGTTGCCAGATCTATACTTCGAGCACATGAAATGATCTCCCGATAGCCTCGAATTTAAGATGTATTCTTGCTTATTTCTATTGGATACTTCTAAAATACGAGAAATATAGAAGAAAAAATGGCTAGGAGCAGCTCTCCCAAAACAACTTATGCAAGCAATGGATAGTTCCGCAACGGACGTTCCAGTGATATGCAAGCTTAGATTCTCGATATTCCATTCCTATTAACCCTAGTTGCGGCGGGGCCCCTTTTGACTTTGGCCGGTAAATTTACCGACGTGATGCTGGACGGCCAGGGTGCTCACCTGGGTGGGCATGTTCACGTCGACAGTATTTCTACGCACGCGCCGCCCGGTGCCATTATCGTTCCGGACGCGCATCTGCTGTTCACCGGCGACTTCAAGCGCTCGGGCGTCGACCTGATCCTGTCGGGCGACGGCCGCGAATTGGTCCTGCATGACTACTTCAAGGGCGAGAAGCGCGCCGCACTGGCCTCGACCGATGGCGCCCATCTCACCGGCGACATCGTCAATGCGCTGAGCGGTCACGTGCAACTGGCGCAAGCCGACGGCACTCCGAGCGTCGCCCAGGTCATCGGCCACGTCACCAAGCTGATCGGCACTGCGACCGCTATCCGCAACGGCGTCTCGATCATTCTGAACAACGGCGACAACGTCAACAAAGGCGATGTGGTCCAGTCCGGCTCCGATTCGACGCTCGGCATCACCTTCATCGACGGCAGCGTGTTCGGCCTCGCGTCGAACGCCAAGATGGTGCTGAACGAAATGATCTACGACCCTAACGGGTCGAGCAATT